>NZ_JAAGPO010000130.1:0-29206 GCF_017104825.1 Burkholderia sp. Ac-20345
TGCGCTCGCGGCGCTGGCCCAGCCGGCGCAGGAAGGCCTGCCGGCCAGCGTGGCAACCGGCCAGGCGCCCGCCGATGCGGCGCGCACCGCGCTCGTCTTCTCTGGCAACGGCTGCCAGTGGGTCGGGATGGGCAACGAACTCTATGCGGAGAACGCCGTCTTCCGCGCGGCGCTCGACGAAGTCGACGCGCTGTGGTGCGCCGACGGCAGCCCGTCGCTCGTCGACGTGATGCGCGGCGGCCCGAGCGCGGAATGGCTGGCCGGCGCAGGCGCCGAATGGCTCGCCGCGACGGAGAACGCGCAGCCGCTGCTGTTCGCGATCCAGGTCGGCATGATTCGCGTGATCGACGCGCGCGGAATGCGTTACGACGCGGCAATCGGCCATAGCGTCGGCGAGATCGCCGCGGCGTGGGTGACGGGCGCGCTGTCGCTCGCCGACGCGGTTCGCGTGATCAAGATCCGCAGCCGCGCGCAGGCGATGACGCGCGGCAGCGGCCGAATGGCGGCCGTCGGCATCGGCGACGCGGCGGCGCGCGAACTGATCGCGCGCCACGGGCTGGCGCGGCGCGTCGAGATCGCCGGCATCAACAGCCCCGATGCGGTAACGCTCGCGGGCGAGCTGCAGGGCTTGCAGGCACTGGAGGCCGCGCTGCGCGGCAGCGGCAAGTTCTTCCAGATGCTGGATCTCGACTACGCATTCCACAGCAGCCACATGGACCGCATCGAGCCGGTCGTGCTGGCCGAACTGGCGAGCCTGCGGCCGCAGCCGGGCAACGGTGCGTTCGTGTCCACCGTGACCGGCGGCGCGCTTGCCGGCACCGAACTCGATGCCCGCTACTGGTGGCGCAACATTCGCGAGCCGGTGCGCTTCGGCGACGGTATCGCGCATCTGATCGAGCAGGGCGTCCGGCTGTTCGTCGAGGTCTCGCCGCATTCGATCCTGCGCACATACGTGAAGCAGGCATTCGCGGCCGCGGGCGCGACCGGCGTGGTACTGCCGACGCTCAAGCGCGACCACGGCAGCGCGGCGACGCTGCGGCACGCGATTCTCGCGGCGATCGCGCATGGCGCGAGCGTCGATCCCGACCGTTTCTCGCCGGGAGAATCGCGCGCTGCATTGCCTTCCTATCCGTGGCAGCGCGACCGCTTCTGGCTGACGCCGACCGTCGAAGGCTACGGCCTCGTCAATCGCCGCCGCGAGCATCCGCTGCTCGGCTATCGCCTGCACGAGCACGCATTCGCGTGGGAAAACCAGCTCGATCCGGCGAAGCTGCCGATGCTGGCCGATCACGTCGTCGACGGCGGCGTGGCGTTCCCGGGGGCTGGATACGTGGAAATGGCGCTCGCCGCGGCACGCGCCTTCTTCGATACGCCGGATGCGGCGCTCGAAAACGTCGAGATCCGCACGCCGGTGGTATTCCAGCCGCAGCAGGCGAAACTGTTCCGGCTCGTGATCGAGCCGCGTACCGCGACCTTCACGATCGAGACGCGCGACCGGATGTCCGACGGCGCATGGACGCTGAACGTGACGGGGCGGATGCTGGAAAGCGGCAACGCGCTCGGCGATGCGAGCGTCGTGTCTCCGGACGCGCTCGATCGTCTGCTCGCGCTGCCCGCTGCCGACGGCGACACGCTGTACGCAAACACGGCAGCGATCGGCCTCGGCTACGGGCCGGCGTTCCGCTGGGTCCGCAGCGTGCGGGTCGCCGCCGGCGACGGTGCTGCGCTGGCCGACGTCGCCGCGCCGGCCGCATGCGGCGACGCGCTGGCATTGTCCGCCTATCTGCTGCATCCGGCGCTGATGGACAGCGGGTTCCATCCGCTGTTCGCCTTGCTTGCGGCCCACGCACGCGAAGGCGAGCATCCGGCTTACGTGCCGGTGCAGATCGGTCGCGTCGACTATCTGCGCGGCGACACGGTCGAGCGCGTGCTCGTGCGGATCGACCGTCACAGCCCGCATTCGATCGTCGCGCATTTCGAATTCCTCGACGCGCGGGGTGCGATCGTCGCGCGGCTCGGCGCTTGCCGGTTCCGGCGCGTCGATCTCGTCGGCCGTCGGCAAAACCAGCCCGCGCGCTTCGTCTACCACCTTGACGAAGTGCCGCTGGCGGGCGACGTCGATGCAGCCGGTTTGCCGGCTCCCGACGCGCTGCTCGCACAGGCCGTCGCGCGGCTCGATGCAACCGGGCACGACGGCCGCCGGACGCAGCATCTGACCGAAATCCTGCCGCTGCTCGACGTGCTGGCAAGCCTCTACGCGCTCCGTGCGTTCGATGCGCTCGGCGCATTCGCCGGCACGTGGCAGCCGGCGGCCGGGCGTGCGGCGCTGGCCGCGCGTCTTGCCGACATGCTGGTCGAGGATGGTCTCGCTCATCGCGATGGCGCGCTGCTCGTGCGCGACGACGCGGCGTGTGCGGCGTTGCCGCCGCTCGACGAGCTGTGGCGCGGGCTGCTGGCCGAATCGCCGGGGCACGTGGCCGAGCTGACGCTGCTCGCGCATTGCGGCGCGGCGTTGCCGGACGTGCTGAACGGCGCGAAGGACGGCGCACGCTTGCTGTCGCCGACCGGGCACAGCCTGGTCGAGCAACTCCTTGCCGCATCGCCGACGTGGCAGTACGTGCACGCGTTGCTGAGCGCAAGCGTCGAGCAGGCCGTCGACGAATGGCAACCGGTACGCCGGTTGCGCGTGCTCGAACTGGGCGCGACGGACGGCGACGTGCTGCAGACGCTCGGCATGCATCTCGCGGCCGCGCGTTGCGATCACACGATCGCGGCGACGGCCGGCCAACTGGCCGGGTTCGACGCGGATGCGGAAGCGGCGGTGCGCACGGTTGCGCTGCAGTCGGGCGAGCGCCTGTCGCTGGCGGCCGACGAAGCCGGTCCTTACGACCTGATCGTCGCGAACCGCGCGTTGAGCGGCCGTCACGATGTAGCCGACGCGTTGAATGCGATGCGGTCATGGCTGGCGCCGGGCGGATTGCTGCTGCTGGCCGAGTCGCGGCGCGGCCGCTTCTCCGACATCGTATTTGGCGCGCAGGGTTCGTCGACGGAAGCCGACGCGCCCGTGCCGCTGGCACCGGCGGATCTCGATGCGGCGCTCGAACGCGCAGGTTACGTCGACGTTGTGCGGCACGTCGAGCAGTCGCTCGATCTGGACGGCACACCGACGTTCGTCATCGCACGCAACCCGGCGAGCGCCGTTGCCGACCAACGCGGCGACGATCCGAGCGATCTCGATACGCTGGCACGCAGCGAGCAATGGCTCGTGATGCACGCACCTGATGCCGCCGGCAGTTTCGGCGGGCGGCTGGCCGATGCGCTGGCGCGCGCGGGCTATCCGGCCGATATCGTCGACGTCACCCACGCGGCCGATGCGATCGCGTCGTTGCCGGCCGGGCAACCGGCGCATGTCGTGTTCTGCGCGCCGGAAACGCCGCTCACCGAATCGGCGACGGGGGATGGCCTGATGGCCGCGCAGCATGACGGCGTGATCGCTCTTGCGGCGCTCGTTCGCACGCTCGGTGCGCAGCCGAATGCGGCCACGCGGCTGACCGTCGTCACACGCGGCGGCGCACCATTCGCCGGGACCGCGAATGCGCATCCGGAACAGGCCACGCTGTGGGGCCTCGGTCGCGTGCTGGCGAACGAGCATCCCGAACTCGCGTGCCGCCTGATCGACGCCGATCCCGCGGCGGACGGAATTCCCGACGCACTGGTTCGCGAGCTGACCGGCTCGGCGGTCGAGGAAGAAGTCGTCCTGGGCGCACACGGGCGCCAGGTGCCGCGCATGCTGACGGCCGCGCAGGCCGCAGCCCGCAACGATGGCGCGATCACACGTGCGGCCGTGCTCGCGTTCGATGCGCCGGGCTCGTTGCGCAATCTCGAATGGTTCGCGTTGCCGGAAAGCCCGCTGGGTGCCGACGAGGTGGAGATCGAGCCCGTTGCTACCGGCCTCAATTTCCGCGACGTGATGTATGCGATGGGGCTCCTGTCCGACGAAGCGGTTGAGACCGGCTTCGCGGGCGCGACGATCGGCATGGAACTGTCCGGCCGCGTCGTCCGGGTGGGCAGCGCCGTGACGGAATTCGCACCGGGCGATGCGATGCTCGGCTTCGCACCGGCCTCGTTCGCGACGCGCGTCAGGACGCGCGCGCAAGCGATCGCGCCGAAACCGGAGCGGTTGTCGTTCGAGGAAGCGGCGACCGTGCCGACCACGTTCTTCACCGCGTATTACGCACTCGTCGAACTCGCGCGTCTGCGTCGCGGCGAGCGCGTGCTCGTGCACGGTGGTGCGGGCGGCGTCGGGATCGCCGCGATCCAGCTCGCGCGCCACTTCGGCGCGGAAGTGTTCGCGACGGCCGGGAGCGACGAGAAACGCGAGTTCGTGCGCCTGCTCGGTGCCGACCACGTGCTCGATTCGCGCAGCCTCGCGTTCGCGGACGAGATTCGCGCGCTGACGGGCGGCCAGGGCATCGACATCGTGCTGAATTCGCTCGCCGGCGAGGCGATGGTGCGCAGCATCGACACGCTGCGGCCGTTCGGCCGTTTCCTCGAGCTCGGCAAGCGCGACTTCTACGAAAACAGCCATATCGGGCTGCGGCCGTTCCGCAACAACATCAGCTATTTCGGCATCGACGCCGACCAGTTGATGGGGGCGCTGCCTGAGCTGACTGCGCGCCTGTTCGGCGAAGTGATGGCGCTGTTCGCGGCAGGCGTGCTGCATCCGCTACCGTATCGCGCGTTTCCGGCCGAACGGGCGGAGGATGCGTTCCGCTACATGCAGCAGGCGCGCCAGATCGGCAAGGTGCTCGTGACCTATCCGTCCGGCACGCCGGCTCCGACGCGCGGCGTCTCGCGCGCGGGTTCACTCGCGCTCGATCCGCATGGCACGTACCTGGTGGTCGGCGGCACGGGCGGGCTCGGTTTCGCGAGCGCGCGCTGGATGGTCGAGCGCGGCGCCCGCCGGCTGACGCTGGCGAGCCGTTCCGGTGAACTTGCTGCTGCCGCACGCGAGGAAGTCGAACGCTGGCGCACGACACTTGGCGTCACGGTCGATGTCGTGTCGTGCGATGTGACCGACGCAGCGGCGGTCGATGCGATGATCGACGCGATCGTCCGGCGCGACAGCCCGCTCAAGGGCGTGCTGCATTCCGCGATGTCGATCGACGACGGCCTCGTGCGCAATCTCGACGATGCGCGCATGGCCGCGGTGCTCGCACCGAAGGTGGCCGGCGCGTGGAACCTGCATCGCGCGACACGTGCGTTGCCGCTCGACCTGTTCGTGGTCTATTCGTCGGCGACGACCTATCTCGGCAATCCGGGGCAATCGAACTACGTCGCGGCCAACAGCTTCCTCGAGGCGCTCGTCGAACATCGCCGCGCGGCAGGCTTGCCGGGCACGTTCATGGCCTGGGGGCCGCTCGAGGACGTCGGCTTCCTCGCACGCCACGCGGATACGCGCGAGGCGTTGCAGTCGCGGATCGGCGGTGCATCGATCACGTCCGACGAGGCGATGGTCGCGCTCGAGCGCGCGCTGGTGGCGGGCGCGGCGGGCGAAGCCGTGGTCCGGCTCGACTGGCACGCGGTGGCGCGCGGGATGCCTGCCGCGAAGGCACGCCGGTATGCGCTGCTGCAATCGCATGCGAAGGGTGGCGATGCGCGCGACGGTGGCACGCAGCTGCGGGAAGAAGTGCTGGCGTTGCCGCGTGACGAAGCGATCGCGCTGGTAGCCCGGACGCTGCAAGGGCAGATCGCGCGGATCCTGCACATGACGCCGGATCGCATCGCGCTCGACAAGTCGGTGCTCGACATGGGCATGGATTCGCTGATGGGGATGGAGCTCGGCCTCGCGGTCGAAGAGGCGTTCGAGGTCAAGCTGTCGGTGATGGCGATTGCCGAGGGCGCGTCCGTGACGACGCTGGCCGGACGCATCGTCGATTCGATCGATGCGTCGACCGATGCCGACGCCGGTTCTGCGATCGACGCCGCGCAGGAGGCCGTCGCAGCGCTTGCGGCGAAGCATGCGATCGACGGCGAAGCGCGCGCGATGCTCGATACGCGGCCGGCGCCCGTGGCGGGGCAGGCGTCGCCGACGCTGGAGGTCGCGCGATGAGCGCGCCGTCCGGCTGGGCAACGCGTCAGGGCACGCTGGCACGCCCGCTGACGATCGACGGTCACGGGCTGCACACGGGGCGCAAGGTGAGCGTGCGGATCCTGCCCGCGCGTCCGGAAGACGGCGTGACGGGTATCGCGTTCCGTCGCGTCGCGCAGGGGCGCACGCTCGCGACGCTGCCGGTCGATCCCGCGCTGCGCCGCGCGCAGCCGCTGTGCACGATGCTGCGCAATGCCGACGGCGTCGGCGTTCGCACAATCGAGCATCTGCTCGCTTCGCTGCTCGCGTGCGAGATCGATCACGCGGTCGTCGAGATCGACGCCGAGGAAGTGCCGATTCTCGATGGCAGCGCCGCGCCGTGGGTGGACGCCATCCGCGCGTGCGGCCGCGTCGCGCTCGATGCGCCGAAACGCTTCATCCGCGTGCTGCGGCCCGTCGTCGTCACGGACGGCGAGGGCGACCAGCGGCGTGAAATGCGGATCGAACCGGCGCCGCGTTACGAACTGAGCGTGCGCAACGACCTGCGCGGCTTCGGCGACATGCACTGGGACGGTGCGCTGACGCCGGCCGCATTTGCGACCGAAATTGCGCCATCGCGTTCGTATGGCCGTGTGAAGTGGGCGGTACCCGCGATCGTCGCCGGTTACCTGCGCGGGGTGCCGATCCTGCGCGGCGCGCGGCCGTCGTGCACGGCGTCCATCGTCGGCAATCGCGTGCTGGGCGGGATGCGGCTGCCGGAGGAGTTCGTCCGGCATCGCGTGCTCGACCTGGTCGGCGATCTTGCGCTGGCCGGCGCGCCGCTGCTGGCGCGCGTGAGCGCGCTGCGGCCGAGCCACGAGATGAATTTCCGGCTGGTGGACGCGCTGCTGGCCGAACCCGATGCGTGGCAATGGGCCGAGTTTCCCGACGCGTGACACCACGCTTTTTCATGATGCGCGGCGTAACATAGCGCCTTTTCGAGATACAGCGAAGGAAGCAATGGCACTGGGAGAGCATCTTCGCCAGCAACTGGCGGCGAAAGCGCTGAAACGGCAACTGGAACGCGCGACCGATGCAGCCGCGGCACCGGGCGTGCCCGGCACGGTGGCCGCGCAGACCGCATCGGCGCGCAGCCGCTTCGAGTCGATGCCGCAGTATCAGCAGGTCCGGATCATGCGCGAGATGGGCGAGAAGCTGCGCGTCGACTCGCCGTTTTTCCGCGTGCATGACGGCGTGGCCGGTGCGACGACGCAGATCGGCGGCCGCGAGTACCTGAACTTCGCGAACTACAACTATCTCGGCCTTGCCGGCGATCCGGCCGTGTCGTCGCGCGCGAAAGCCGCGATCGACCGCTACGGCACGTCGGCCTCCGCGAGCCGGATGGTCGCGGGCGAGCGCCCGGTGCAGCGCGACCTCGAGCGCGCGCTGGCCGCGTTCTACGAGACCGACGACTGTGTCGCGTTCGTGAGCGGGCACGCGACGAACGTGACCGTGATCGGCGCGCTGTTCGGCCCCGGCGACCTGATCGTCCACGATTCGCTCGCGCACAACAGCATCGTGCAGGGCGCGCAACTGAGCGGCGCAAAACGGCTGAGCTTCGCGCACAACGACTGGCAGGCGCTCGACGAACTGCTGTCGCGCGTGCGCCGCGAATACCGGCACGTGCTGATCGCGATCGAAGGGCTGTACAGCATGGACGGCGATTTCCCCGACCTGCAGCGCTTCGTCGACGTGAAGACGCGCCACGGCGCCTTCCTGCTGGTCGACGAGGCGCATTCGCTCGGCGTGCTCGGCGCGACCGGCAAGGGCATCCGCGAGCATTGCGGCGTCGCGCCCGACCAGGTCGACATGTGGATGGGCACGATGAGCAAGACGCTGGCCGGCTGCGGCGGTTTCATCGCCGGCTGCCAGCCGCTGGTCGACATGCTGCGCCACCTGGCGCCGGGCTTCCTGTACAGCGTCGGGCTCGCGCCGACGCTCGCCGAAGCGTCGCTGGCCGCGCTCGAGCGCCTGCAGGCCGAGCCGGAGCGCGTCGCGCAACTGCAGGCGCGCGGGCGGCAGTTCCTGACCGAGGCGCGCGCCGCCGGGCTGAATACGGGCACGAGCGCCGGGTTCGCGGTCGTGCCGGTGATCACGGGGAGCTCGCTGAAGGCCGCGCAATGGGCCAATGCGATGTTCGACGAAGGGATCAACGTGCAGCCGATCTTCTATCCGGCCGTCGAGGAAAAGGCGGCGCGCCTGCGCTTCTTCATCTGCTCGACGCACGAGCCGGAGCAGATCAGCCGGACGGTCGCGGTGTTGTCTCGTCTCGCGGGGCGCAGCGCATGACGCAGGCCGGCGCGTTCGCGCAAGCGGCTTCGCGCGCCGGTGAACGCATGCGGTTTCGTGCGGCCGATGCGGGCGACGCGGCGGCGTGTGCACCGCTCGTGTTCGCGTCCGGCGTGGCCGAATTCGGCTTCTTTCTCGGAGAAAGCGATGCGCGCTGCATCGCCTTCCTGCAGCAGGCATTCCGTTCGCGTCATGGGCGCTTCTCGTGGCGCCGGCATCGTGTCGCGGTTGCGGAAGACGGCACCGTGCTTGCCGTGATGGCGATTCACGACGGGCAGCGGACGATGTTCGACGACGTGCATGTCGTATGGGCACTTGCGCGCTTTTTCGGCGTGCACCGCACGATCGGCCAGTTGCTGCGCGGGCTGATCCTCGAAACGGAACTCCCGGCGCCGAAGCGTTCGCAGATCCTCGTCGCGCATTGCGCAACCGACGAGCGGCAGCGCGGCACGGGGATCTTCAGCGCGTTGTTTTGCGACGCGCTGGACACCGGTGCATTGCCGGTGGACGACAGCCGCGACGTCGTGCTCGACGTGCTGACCCGCAACGTGCGGGCCCGCGCGCTTTACGAACGGCTCGGGTTCACCGCGCTGCCGCGGCCGCGCGCCCGTTCGCGCCGGCTGCCCGCCGAACTCGATTCGATCCGGATGCGGTTGTCGCGCGATGCGTGACGATGTACCCGGTCGCGCTCGCTACTTGTGGCGCGGCTCGAAGCCTGCTGCCGGACATACGAGCAGTGCGTGGCCATTGCTGTGCCTTCCGGCACATCTACTCATGCGCCCCGCGGGGCGGGGTGGGTGAAATCAGTCCGTTGCAGTGGCGTTAGGCATTCAGCGGGAGCTTGCGGATGATTGCGGCCACACACTCCAGGGGACCTGTCTCGGCTGTCCTGACGTGTACGTCAGGGAACAATGGCTTCTCGTAGGTCGACTCTATCCCCGTGAACTGCCGAATCGCTCCCTGCCTTGCCAACACATACAGGCCCTTCGGATCGCGAGCCTCTGCCACTTCCAATGACACGTCGACGAAGACCTCGATAAACGTGCCGGCAGCAAAGCGTTCGCGGGCTTTGGCGCGCGCCTCGTGAAATGGCGAGATCAGTGCAGCAATGACGATGAGTCCGGCGTCCACCATCAGCCGCGCGACTTCGGCTGTGCGTCGGATATTTTCGTGTCGATCAGCATCGCTGAATCCGAGATCCTGGTTCAGCCCCTCACGCAGGATGTCGCCGTCCAGCAGATACGTGCGAAGTCCACGAGCATCAAGTTGCTCCTTCAGCAGATTCGCTAACGTCGACTTACCGGCGCCGGAAACGCCAGTCAACCACACCACAAAGGCTCGATTCTGTTGCACGCGAGGAAGTATGGGTTGACAGCCTGATAGTGTGGCGGGTAGTAGATTTTTACAATCTTCAATCATCTCGGATTCGATGTGCCGATAATCGTGGGATTATTTTTTATATCTACATATGATTGTTGGCGAATTGTAACGTATTTTCTTGAAGTTGTAACTAAATTTCTGGTGGTGCATAGGTTACGAAATCTTTCGTGGATAGAGTCGTAATTATTGCGGATTAGAAATGGGCCGGGTGGGGGAGTCGGACGGAAACTTTTACTGTTTTGTAGTTGTAGATCGGCGCTGGGTACCTACGCAACGAATGCAGCGAGAGGAAGTTCATCGCTGGAGCGCTAGTTGCGAAGGTGACGAGCGATGGGTTATTCGGGGTGTGATCGAGAATTCGCGACATCGCGAGAGTGGTCTTTGAACGTTAAGATGCCGCTGACGGGGGGGCGGGCAATGAATCAAGTGTGGTTTCACGAATTTTCTGTGAATTTATTGGAAGAATGATGACTTTCATCATACGTTAATACATCTGAAACCTTATCAAATGTGTGGGCGTGCGCATTGCGGAATCGGCATCGGATTGCGTGATCCCGATTGGATTCGAATTGAAAGATTATTAAATTAGCATTCCGCTGAAGTCGCAGGGAAATAGAGGTGTGATTTTTCAGAAATATTCAGATTCGGACTCTGAAGTACTCGCTTGCGCCGATCCTCGACCGTGTTGACACCCGGGCCTTCTGGAAGGGTGATGATCGTCGAGACAATAACGGTTGTTCATTTACGGGTTGTCAGCACCCGACGTCGAGCAGATTTCGATGGTGCGTGGCTTCTTCATTTTCCCGGTTGATGTAACGGTGGCGCGTCACCGTGCTGGAGGTGGCGTATTCATCCAGGGTGCGCGATTCAACCTGAATACCCGTTACGTCGCCAACGACTTCGTTAATTACTTGTGCCGTGGGCTGAACGGCCGCTGCTGCACATCGGCGCCCTGCGCGACGATCGCCATGCTCTCCGGCACTTCCTCCCACGCGCCCCGCAGGTCGACGAGCGGCTCGGACACGACCATGAACGCGTCGTCACCGGCTTCGGCGATGCGCGGGTTGTGCGGATACAGTTCGTGCAGGTGCTTGAACGACGTGCTGTGGAACAGCGAACGCGATTGCCGTTCGCTCGAATAACGCACCGCGATGATCCGTTCGCCGTCGGTCGCGCAGATCGTCATGTTGAGCGGGTCGGCCACGCGATGCCGCGCGGCGCTTTCCTCGACCACGCCGACCATCCGCTCGAGCGCCGGTAGCGGCGTCTGCTCGAGGCCGTAGGTCAGCGCGAGGCGGAACATCAGTTCGGAGTCGGTCGAGCCTTCGAGCGTCGGGAACAGCGCGGGATCGACCTTCAACGTCAGGTCGCGGCGCAGCTTGTGGAAGTCGCGGATCAGCCCGTTGTGCGCGAACAGCCAGCGACCGTGGCGGAACGGGTGGCAGTTGGTTTCCTGCACGGGCGTGTCGGTGGCCGCGCGGATATGCGCGATGAACATCCGCGAGCGGATCGCGCGCGCGGCTTCGCGCAGGTTGCGGTCGTTCCACGCGGGATGTACGGAACGGTAGCGGAACGGGATTTCGTCCGGGTGCCCGTACCAGCCGATGCCAAAGCCGTCGCCGTTGGTGGTCGTCGCCCCCAGCTCCGAATGCAGGCTCTGGTCGATCAGCGAATGCTTCGCGCGGAACAGTACGGTCTCGAGATGAATCGGATTACCCGTATAGGCGAGCCAGCGGCACATGGGGCGCTCCTTTACGATGGATCGTTCGCGCATGGTAGCCGACTTCGCGGCGCATCCGTGCCGGTGCGCGGCCAGCCGGTCATTCAGGCAGGTACGCTGGCCAATCGTCATACCTGGCTTGTCCGGATGCGCAATGCGCAACCGGGCGGCCATGCAGCCATGCAGCCATGCGGCCGGGCACCGCCGTACGACGGCAGCGCCGCGGCCGTTTGGGTCACTCGCCGAGCGCGTCCATCACACGCGCCGAATAGACGAGTGCTGCACCTGCATTCAGCGCAATCGCGACGCCGAGCGCTTCCGCCACTTCCTCCTTGGTCGCGCCATGCTTGGCCGCTTCCGCGGTGTGCACGGCGATACAGCCGTCGCAGCGCGTCGTGACGGCGACCGCGAGCGCGATCAGTTCGCGCGTCTTCGCGTCGAGATGGCCCGTCTTGGCGCCGGCGCCAGCCAGTGCCTGGTAGCCGGCCAGCGTATCGGGGGACAGCTTGGCGATGTCGCCGATGCGCGTCGAGAGTTCCTTCCGGTATTCGTTCCAGTTCAGCATGATGCGTCCTTTTCGAGAAGAGGTGAGGAGGGCGGCGGGCGCCGCGATCTCGGGCGATGCAGACCTATTCTGATCGTTCGCGCTGAGGGTTTCGATACGCTAGAGTGTCAATTTTTAGCGCGATCGTCTCATGGATGCATTGAGCCAACTGCTGTCGCTGGGGCGCAGCCATGTCGAGCTCGACGTGCGCTGCCTGCTCGACGGGCCGTTCGCGATGCCGCACGACCCGTTGCCGTCCGGCGAGGCGGCGTTTCACCTGGTGCTGGCCGGAACGTGCAGGATGCGTACCGCGGACGGGCGCACGCTGCAGCTCGCCGACGGCGATTTCGTACTGCTGCCCGCGGGTGGCGCGCACGACCTGCTCGACTCAGGGGCTGGCCGGTCGCGGCCGGCTGCGGCGCTGCACGAACTGGGCACCGGCGGCGGCGCGGTGCTGCCGGTCAAGTCGAATCTCGATCCGGCTGAGCCGGGCAGTGCGAGCGTGGACCTGCTGTGCGGACGGTTCGTCTATGCGCGCGGCGCCGGTGAACTGCTGATGCGCACGCTGCCGCACGTGCTGCATGTCGGGTTGCGCGAGGCGTCGGGGTTCGCGCCGCTGCAACTGCTGACGAGCGTGCTGCGCACCGAGGCGTCGAACGGGCAACCGGGCGCCGGCGCGATCGTGAACGCGCTCGGCCAGGCGCTGCTCGCGTATGCGTTGCGCGCATACGGTCGTGGTGCGCGCGTGCCGTCCGGCTGGCTTGCGCTCGCGGCCGATGCGCGGCTCGGCCCGTCGGTCCAGGCCGTGCTGCAGGCGCCGGAGAAACCGTGGACGGTCGAGTCGCTCGGCGACGCATCCGCGATGTCGCGCGCGACGTATGCACGGCATTTCCGCGAGCGGGCCGGGATGAGCGTCGGCGCGTTCGTCGCGCAGATCCGGATGATGCATGCGTGCGCGCTGCTGCAGGACACGCAGCGCGGGCAGGCGGAGATCGGGCAGGCGGTCGGTTACCAGTCCGAGGCCGCTTTCGGCAAGGCGTTTCGCGCGGTGCTCGGCACGACGCCGGGGCGCTGGCGGCGCGCGCAGCGCGGCATGTAAGACTGCAAGCCAGGTTGCCGTGGCACGCGTCAAAGCTGCTACCATGCGCGAAACGCAGTTCAACGAAAACGATTTCGAACAAGAAGAAAGAGAGGGCAAAGCAATGAACCAGACCACCATCCAGCAGCCGTCGTTCGCGTTCGTGGCCGCATCGTGGGCCGCGCTGCTCGCCGGGTTCGCGGCATTCCTGATCGGTCTCTGGAACGCCGGCATGCAGCTCAACGAGAAGGGCTATTACTTCACCGTGCTGGTGTTCGGCCTCTATGCGGCGATCTCGCTGCAGAAGAGCGTCCGCGATCGCGCGGAAGGCATTCCCGTCACCGGCATCTACTACGGCCTCAGCTGGATCGCGCTGCTGCTGTCGATCGCGCTGCTGGTCGTCGGCCTCTTCAATGCGACGCTGCAACTGAGCGAGAAGGGCTTCTACGCGATGTCGTTCGTGCTCGCACTGTTCGGCTCGGTGGCCGTGCAGAAGAACACGCGCGACCTGCAGAACGCGAAGCCGCGCTATACCGACGCCGATTCGGCGCCGTCCGTCCAGGAGTGACGGCACGCGAGGCGGGCGCCTTCCAGGCCGCCCGTTTTGCGACGACGGTCGCGGGCGGCCCGCATTCGCCGGTGCGCCGCGGGCTCCCCGCCCATTCGTTTCATCCATGCCGTCGCGCATGACGATGGAGATATTCCGGATGCCAGATTTCACAGAAACCACGCGGCACACCCGCGCGGCTGCCCGTTCGATGGCGGCGAGCGCCGCGCTCGTGCTGGAGACGAACAACCTGCGCGGCGGCGCAGGCCTCGCGCAGGCCGTGGACAGCCTGAAGCGCCTCGTATCGGCGCTGTCGAACCAGACCGTGCCGCCCGCGGCACTCGCGCAATGGATCATCACGCATGACGGCCTGCCGGCCGATGCGTGCGCGGAGATCGCCGCGCTGGCCGGCCGCCCGATCGACTTCGTGGAGATCGGTGCGAGTACCGGCTACTACGATGCGAAGAACGACGGGTTCGATCGCGTCGACGCGTCCCGCTGTGACATCGTCGTGTTCGGCGATGCCGATTGCCGGCCGGCCGACGACTGGCTCGAGCACCTGCTCGCACCGTTCGCGCGCGAAGCCGACGATGCGCCCGTCGCCGTGGCGGGGCGCACCAGCTATGCGCCGAACGTGCTCGGCATCGCGCTGACGTCGATCGATTTCATGTATTTCCCGAGCCCGCTGCACGACGGCGCGACGCGCAATTTCTATGCGAACAACGTCGCGTTCCGGCGTGATGTGTTCGCGCAATTCCGCTACGAGCCACTCGACGGCGTCTATCGCGCGCATTGCCAAGTAATGGGGTTGCGGATGCAGGCAGCCGGCGTGGCAGTCGAGTTCGCGCCGGCCGCTCACACCGAACATCGGCTGCCGGACACGCATCGCGAATCGCTGAAGCTGCGCTGGATGCGCGGCGAGGACAGCGTCGGGCTGACGCCGTATCTCGTGAATGCGTACCTGCCGCGCGGATGGCAGTGGCTCGGCCGCAGCGGCCCGCTCGGCCCGTTCTGCGTGATGGCCATGCGGCTCGGCTACAGCCTGCGCGCGCTCAATCGCCAGCAACTGCCGCAGTTGGGCGCTGCCCGCTATCTCGCGGCCGTCGGCGTCACGATCGCGGCGTCCGCCGTCGATACGCTCGGCGCGCTCGCGCGCGGTTTCGGTCTCGCCGGGCGCGCGTCGGCCCGGCGCGATCTCGAAGCGCTTTCCTACCACCGTCATTGAACCGGCGCCGCGCATCGCGCGCGGCCATGACACACCGATACCCCGGCACTCCGCATCCATCCGACAACGACCATGCCCTCTCTCGCCACCCGTATTGCCTGCCTCGCCCTGTTTGCCGCCAGCGCCGGCGCCCATGCCGCGCCGGTCGATCATGCGGGGCGCGGGATCTACCACTTCGCGTCGCAAAGCGGCTGCCCGTTCGCGAGCGCGGCCGCCACGGACTGCAACCGCGTCGCGCTCGATGCGCCGGACGTTCACGCGAGTATCGATACCGATGCGCACACGATCGTCTTTTCGAGCGATGCGACGCGCCGCACGAAGGACGTGCTCGGTGACGTGCTGCTGCAGGGTACGGGCGTCGACGGCGAGGGCCGGCGCGTGCCGTTGAGCGTGCACGTGCTGCTGCGTCGCAACGACGCGAAATGGGATCGCGACGTGTACGTCCATGCGCCCGTGCACGGCACGTTCGCCGACGTCCGGATCGATCCGTATCGCGTGCGCGTGAAGGAGGGGGAGGGCGAGCGCGACGTGCTCACGCCGGAGGAAACGCTGGCGCTGTTCGCGCATCCGTCGCTGGCATCGCGTCTCGCGCGGCATTTCGTGAAGGTGAGTGCAACCGATCCGAAGCAGCCGTCGGTGGACGACATCACGATCGCGCTCGGCGTCGGCGGCCTGACGAAGTCGGTCGCGCGCGCGAGCTTTGCGTCGAACGCGCCGCACGATGCCGACGTCGATCGCGCACTCGCGTCCGGCACGTGGACGATTCGTTTCGATGCGCTGAGCAATCACATTCCGGTGTGGGTCGCGCAGCGCGAGCTGTTCCTGTTCGGCCTCGACGGCAGCGCGCTCGTGAAGGACATGCGTGCGCGCGGCTTCAAGAAGAACGACCGGATCGAATTCGGCGCGCGCGACGGCAACGGCTATCTGCGCGTGAATGGCCGCGAGGAGGCATTCGCGGGTGCGACCGCGTCCGCGCATGCGTTCATGCAGGAAAGCTTCATCGGCCTGATCCTTGGATGGCGTCGCGATCCTGCCGCCGCTGCGGCGTCCGCGACGAAATCCGCGTCCGTCCGGGGCGTGCCGGCATGACTACGGCAGGCGAACTGCCGGCGGCGCCGCAGGCGGCGCACGACGCGCGCTTCGACTGTCTCGACGCGCCCGCACCGCGCGGCGTGGCGCGGCTACGCGCGTACCTCGTCGATCGCATCAAGCGGGCGGCGATCCGGCAGCTTCATCGCAGCACACATGGCGAGCGCTGGGTGCTGCGCATGTACCTGATCGGCGAGGAAGCGACCGAGTGCGCGTTGCACGAGGACTGGACCGGACAGCCGCCGGACTGGCTTGCGCCGCGGATCGAGCAGCATCTCGCGGACGAGCGTCGCCACGCGGCTGCGTTTGCCGAGGCGCTGCGCGTACGGGGTGTCGCGCCGTCGACCGCGCCGCATGAGCCCGACTGGCTGAGCCGGCGCAAGATCATGCGATGGCGCCGGCTCGCGCAGCGCCATGCGCCGCATTTCTCGCAAGGCGTGCTCGTGCCGGCCTATGCGACGGGTCTGTGCGCGGAGCAGATGGCGATGCGCGTGCTTGCGCGCCACTGCGCGACGATCGGTGCCGCGCATCCGCTGTATCCGTTGCTCTCGCGCGTGCTCGCCGACGAGACGCGGCATGTCCGGCTTTGCTCGGATACGCTGCGACGTCTCGTTGCGCCGTCCGAGACCGCGCATCTCGCCACGTTGCTGAACGAGATCCGCGCGATCGAAGCCGGTTTCGGCGTGACCGGCGCGCTGGCGATGGTCGCGGCCGGCTGGTTCCAGTCACTTCGCCCGCGAGCATGATGTCGCGGATCGTCTATCTGGCGACGGCCGACGCGCGCGGCCACCTGATGCGCGCGCAACTGCTCGTGCACGCGCTGCGTGCGGCCGGCGCGCAGGTCGACGTGTGGACGACGTCCGATGCGGGGCAGGCATTCCTGGCTGCGTTCGATATCGACGCGGCCGTGCTGTCCCGTCACTACGCGGTGCAGTTCGACGAACGGCAGAACATGCTGCGCGACGCGACCGATCGCAATGTCGCGCACTACGTGTTCAGGCCGACGCGCATGCTGCGCGACATCGCGCGGCTGCGTGCGATCGTCCGCGATGCGGATCTCGTGATCAACGACTCGTTTCATCCTGCGCTGCTGTTCATGGGCGCGATGCCGGGCTGGCGGCACCGCATCGTCCACGTGTATGGCGGCAGCCTGCGCCGTGCGTTGACCGCGAATTTCGATGCGCGGCTGCCACGCGTGCTGGCGCGTGCTTTCGCGCGGATCGTGGACTGGCAGATCGATTCGGCGCGATGCTGCATCGAACACGATTTTGCGTACGACGCCGCCGACGAAGTCCGGCGATCGCGCGCGCATTGCCGGCTGCCGACGCCGGTGCCGATCGTCGCAGAATTGCCGGCTTCGGAGCCGGCTGCCGCAGCCGTTTATTTGAACCCGCACTTCCGCGATATCGCGCTCGCCGATGCATTGTCGGCCGGCATGCGCGACGCGGGGCTCGCCACGCACCGTGTGGGCGAGGGCTACGCCGGGCACGACGGCTGGACCGGCGTCGACGCCGACTGGGCGACGCGCGCCGCCCATGCACCGCTGATCGTATCGGCACCCGGCATGGCCGCGCTGTCGATCGCACGCGTGTACCGCCGCCCGATCCTGCTCGTGCAGTCCGACCAGCCCGAGCAGGCGAGCAACGCCGCGCGCGCCGCGCGGCTGCAACTCGTGCACCGCGTCGTCACGTGGCGCGGCGATGCGGCCGCGTTCCGGCGGGAAGTCGGGCAGGCCGCAGCCGAACTGATGCGCAATCCCGGCACGCAGGCAGGCACGATCGCCGGCCGCGAGCATGCACGTTCACGCGTGGATGCATGGACGTCGCGCCTCCTCGCGCTGGGTCCGCGTGCGCAGGTGGCCGATACGAAGACGCGATGCGAGGCGCCGGCATCACGATGAATTCGCTGTCGTTTCGAGATGATCGGCGGCCCGATATCCGGCAGATGCTGGCCGCGACGTTCGGCATGGCAGCCGGCCTCGCGATTTTTTTTCTGCTGGAGCGCAGCGTCACGCCGCGCTACGTGTTTGCCACGGCGATCGACGCGCGGATTCCGTTCATCGCGTGGTCGTGGTTCGTCTATGTCGGCTTCTTTCCGTTCGTGATTGCGCTTGCCGCGTTTGCGCGGCCGCCCGCGTTCGCCGCGTTCAAGGAGGCCGTGCTGATTGCGTTCGTGCTCGGTGTCGTGTGCTTCCTGCTGTTTCCGGAAGCCGTGCCGCGGCCCGACGTCGCGGAGATCGGCAACGCGTTCGTGCGCCACCGTCTCGCACGCATGTGGCAGCTCGATCTCGCGGCCAACGGTTTTCCGAGCCTGCATGTCGCGGTGACCTGCCTTGCCTGCCGGATGCTGGCGGACCGGCGGCGAATCGTGACGGTGGGGGTCGGCGTGCTGATCTGCGCGTCGACGCTGACGCTCAAGCAGCATACGGTGGCCGATGTGCTGGGCGGTGTGGCGCTCGCGATGGTCAGTGCGCTGTGGGTCGAGCGGCGTTCGCTGCGCAGGAGGCTCGCGTGACGGATACCCATGTTCACCCTGCCGGGTCGAATGCGGAGCTTGCGCAGTTCGTACCCGATCCCGCGTTGTTTCGCGTGAGCGCGTCGCGTGTCGGCGCGGCGCTGGCTGGCGACTGGCTGATGATCGCCGCTGCGTTCGTGGCTGCGATCGCGTTTGCGCATCCACTCGTGTACGTGTTGGCCGCGATCGTGATCGCACGCAGCCAGCTTGCGCTCGCGGTGATGATGCACGAAGGCGCGCACGGGTTGCTGGCGCGGAACCGGCGTGTCAACGACGCGCTGGGCCAACTGTTCGCGGCCGGCCCGTTGTGGCTGTCGCTGCGCACGTATCGTGCAGGCCACCTGAAGCACCATCGCGCACCGATGCAGTCGGACGATCCGGTCGCGCTGCTGTTCGGCGTGCACGACTATCCGGTAACACGCGGGCGGCTGATCGGCCGCCTGCTCGCGTATGCGTGCGGGATCGGCTACGTGACGAGTGTCGTGAAGCTCGCCCGTGGCGAGTTTGCGCATGCGCTGCCGAAGGTCCGGAAGTCGCGCGCGTATGCCGCGTGGGAAGTCGCGTCGATGCTGGCCGGCAACGGTGTGCTGTTCGGCGCGCTGGCATGGGCAGGACATCCGCTACTGTACGTCACGTTGTGGATCGTGCCGTCCGTCACGCTGCTGCCGCTCGCCGGACAGGTGCGCGCGATCTTCGAGCATGCAGGGCTGCCGGCGTGTGCCGACCAGAGCCGTAACGCGCGCACGATCGTCCGGCGTTCGTGGCAGACGTTCCTGTTCGGCCCGCACGCGATTCATTTTCATATCGAACATCACCTGTTCGCGCGGATGCCGTTCCATAACCTGCCGGTCGTGCATCGGCAGCTCGCGCAGCGGCAGTTGCTGCCTGACGGCAATCTGTACGCGGGATACGGTGGCGTGCTGCGCGACGTCAGTGCGCGCTGACGTACGGGCGGGGCATTGCGTGCCCCGTCCGGTAGCGGAGTCGGGAGGGCGCGGCTGAATGTGTGGCAGGCATCACCGGGATGCCACGCATCGACACGAATGCGGCAGACGCAAAAAAGCCTCCGCTTGGGAGGCTTTAATTTGCACTATCAAAGATAGTTGGTAGGGTGGGAGGGACTCGAACCCTCGACTCTCTGATTAAAAGTCAGATACTCTAACCAACTGAGTTACCACCCCACGTTCTTGAAACCTGTTGGTTCGTTGCTTCAACAACTTGGCGAACGACCCAAAGAGCAAAAGATTATAGCGACGGATTGTCAGGCTGTCAACAACCCGCCGCGATAATTATTTGATCGTCTCGAGCTTGCCCTGCGCGGTCTGCGCAGCGTTCGACCCGCCGTACTGCGACACGACCTGCTCGAACGTCTTCTTCGCGGCCGCCTTCTGGCCTTGTTCGAGCTGGTTCGTGCCGATTGCCACGAGGGCGTCGGCTGCGCGCGGGTGCTGCGGGAACTTGCTGACGATCCCTTGCCACGTTGCAGTTGAGCCGCGGTAGTCGCGCAGCGCGTATTGCGCATTGCCGTACCAGTACTGCGCGGTCGGCTGGTAGGGGCTCTGCGGATACTTCGCGATGAACGCGCGGAACGAAGCCGCCGCCGCCTTGAAGTTGCCGTTGCGGAACTGCTGCTGCGCCGCACTGAGCGCATCCGTTTCACCCGGCTGCACGGTGCCTTCGACACCATCGATCGTCGCCTGCTGCGGCTCGAACTTCTTGAGCCGTGTGTCGAGATCCTGGTAGTACTCCTTCTGCTGCCGCTCGAGCGTCGTCAGCCGGTTCGTCAGATCCTCGTTCTCGCCGCGCAGCGTCGCGACCTGCTGATTCAGCTGGTCGAGACGGCCGGATTGATCGAGGATCGTACGCTGGGCGGCGGACAACTGGCTCGCCAGGTTGTCGGTCTTGCTGCGCAGATCGAGCACGGCGCGGCGCGCTTCGTTGTCGTCGAACACGCCGGCGTGCGCCGGCGCGGCCGACCACGCCGCGCCGGCGACGCAGAATGCTGCGGCAACGCGCAGCAGGGATACACGGTGCGTCATACGGCGATTCTTCCGTTACTTACTGTTGGTAGACGAGGTCGGCGCGACGGTTCTGCGCCCACGATGCTTCGTCGTGACCCGCTGCCTGCGGCTTTTCCTTGCCGAGGCTCACCGCTTCCATTTGCGAATCGTTCACGCCGAGCAGTGCCATCGCACGACGGACGGCTTCCGCACGCTTCTG
This sequence comes from Burkholderia sp. Ac-20345, assembly GCF_017104825.1. Taxonomy (NCBI): domain Bacteria; kingdom Pseudomonadati; phylum Pseudomonadota; class Betaproteobacteria; order Burkholderiales; family Burkholderiaceae; genus Burkholderia; species Burkholderia sp. Ac-20345. Next base: position 20,737 of record NZ_JAAGPO010000130.1, read on the forward strand.
GCCCAGCGCGAGGTTGTACTCGCTCGTGCCGCGTTCGTCGGTGTTGCCCTGGATCAGCACGTGGCGCTGCGGGTGGCTCTTGAGGTACTGAGCGTGCTGCTGCATCAGCGGCTGGTACTCGTCCTTCACCGAATAGCTGTCGAAGTCGAAGTAGATGCTGCGCTTCGCGAGCGGGCTGTTCGGGTCGTTCAGCGGATCGACGTTCACCTGAGCGACGTTGTCGGCGCTCGGTTGCGTGCTGACTGCACCCGCGTTGTTTGCCTTGTCGTCGAGCTTCACGCCCGACTTGCACGCTGCGAGCGCGCTGATCATCATCACGGCCAGGGCCAGACGAGCTTTATTCGACATCATGTTTACTCTCCTTGTGGTCATTGCATGAAGGGCCCCCACGACGGCTCACGAACGGAGCCGCCCTGGACGGACAGGATTTGCGGCGGCGCGCTGCCGTCGGAGGGCACTGCTGCCAGAACATTGCGACCACCCGACTGGGTAGCGTACAGAAGGTACTGGCCGTTTGCCGCGAAGCTCGGCGATTCGTCGCGATTCGTATTCGTGATGGCGTTCGCCGCGCCCGATTGCAGATCCTGAACGTACAGCTTGAAGCCCCCGCCCGTGCGGGAGATGTAAGCGAGCAGCTTGCCGTCCGGGCTGATGCGCGGACTCGTGTTGTAGCTGCCGGTGAAGGTCACGCGCTGCGCCGCGCCGGCGCTTTCGCCCTGCGCGGGCATCCGGTAGATCTGCGGCGCGCCGCCGCGATCGCTCGTGAAGTAGATCCAGCGGCCGTCCGGCGAGTAGAACGGCTCGGTGTCGATCGAGCTGCTCTGCGTGAGACGGCGCAGGCCGCCGCCGGTCGAGTTGACCGTATAGATTTGCGTATTGCCCGACAGCGACAGCGCGACGGCCAGCGTGTTGCTGTCCGGCGACCATGCCGGTGCGCTGTTGTTGCCCTTCTGGTCGGAGACGATGTAGCGGCGGCCGGTCGGCAGGTCGTGGATGTAGACGATCGGCTTCTTGCGCTCGAACGACACGTACGCGACCTTCGTGCCGCTCGGCGACCAGGACGGCGAGATGATCGGCTCGGTGCTCGACAGCGCGATGCGCGCGTTCTGGCCGTCCGAATCCGAGATCTGCAGCTGGTAGCGGTTACCGGTCTTGATCACGTACGACAGGCGCGTGGCGAACACGCCGCGCACGCCGAGCAGCTTCTGGTAGATGTAGTCGGCGATCTTGTGGCCGGCCGTGCGCAGCGTGGTGTCGGTGGCCGTCAGCGACAGGCCGCCGAGGCTTTGCTGCTTCACGGTGTCGTACAGGATGAAGTTGACCTTGTACTGGCCGTTCGCCTCGCGGTTCACGCTGCCGGCGACGAACGCATTGGCGCCCTTGGCCTTCCATGCGCCGAGATCGACCGATGCGGACTCCGGCACGGGCGTGCTGCCTGCGTCGATGTTGGTGAATTTGCCACTGCGGGCGAGGTCGGCGCGGACGATCGACGTGACCTGCTGCGGCAGGTTCGCCTCGTTCGCGAAATTCGCGGTGGCGATGGGGAACTGGGTCGACCCGACACCGGTGATCAGCACGTTGACCTGGGCGTTAGCGGCGCTGCCCGCCGTAATCAGACACGAGGCCACGAGTGCCCTGAAACCTAGCTTTGTCATCAAACTCATGCTTGTTGCTTCCCGTATGACTTGGATCGCTGCGCAACGGCAGAGACAGTAAAAATACCCGATTCGTTCCCGTCCGACAGCGACGCCCGGAGTGTAAGCGCATTTCCTTTCACTCCGCTGCCTTGAAGGTAATCGTAATGTCCGACGGGGTACGACCGTTAGAATCGGGCGGCAACGGGACCGATGCGTGGATCGCATTGACCACGGCTTGATCCCACCCCGAATTCCCGCTGGAACGGGAAACCGATGCGCTCAATACGTCACCGGACGGCGTGCACCGAATCTTGACGACGGTGGTCAGGCCTGCTCGCTCACCGCCCCAAACGATGTTCGGTTTGACGCGGCGGCGCACCTTGTCGGCATAGCCGGGCGTAGCGGCATTGCCGCCTGAGCCCGTGCCAGTGCCACTTTTCGCGAGGCCCTCGCCGCCGCCTTCACCGGCGCCGGACTGGCCCTGCATCTGCGCGAGGCGCGCGCTGCGCTCGCGGTCGAGCTTTGCGTTCGCCGCCGCGTTGGCCTTCGCGCGCGCCGTGGCTTCGGCCTTCGCCTTGGCCTGGGCTTCCGCCTTTGCCTTCGCGGCCGCGTCGGCCTTCGCCTTCGCCGCCTGCTGCGCTTCGAGCTGCGCCTGCTTCTGTTGCTGGAGTTTCTGCTGTTCGAGCTTCTGCTGCTCGGCGAGCTGCTGTTGCTTGAGCTTGTCGGCCTGCTTCTGCTTGTCGCGTTCCGCGGCCTTCTGCGCGGCGAGCGCGGCTGCCTGCTGCGCCGCGAGCTGCGCGCGCCGGGTTTCCTCTTCCTGCTGGGCCTTCAGTTGCTGCGCGCGGCGCTGCTGCTCGAGCAGCGCTTCACGCGCGGCCGCTTCCTGCTGCCGCTTCTTCTGCTGCAACGCGATGTCGGCCTGCTCGTCGCGCACCGGAGGAGCGGGCGGCGCGACCTTCACGGGCGGTGCGGGTGTCACGACGGGCCGGGGCGCGGGGACATCGGGCACCTCGGTCCACAACTCGGCTTCGGCGCCGGCCGGCGTGCTGTTCTGCCACTGCACGCCGTGATAGAGGAACAGCGCGAGCAGCATGTGCATCAGCGCGGCAAGCGCGAATGCGCGCCAGGTGCCGCGCTCGCGGGGAGGCCGAGGCGGGTAGGCGGAGCTGCGCGTGGATTGCTGCCGGGTCATTGCGATTTGACGAGGAGGCCGACGCGCTTGACGCCGCGCGCCTTCAGATCGGACATCACGGTCATGACCGCATCGTACTGCACGGTCTTGTCGGCCGCGATCACGACCGGCTGGTCGGGATGGTCAGCCTGCCGGGCGACGATGAAGCTGTCGAGCTCGGCCTTCGTCATCGTGTCTTCCTGGGTTGCGCCCGAGTCGCCCTTGTACTTGACGCTCATCGTGCGGTCGGCCTTGATGTTGACGACGACGGGCGGCGTCTGCTCCTGCGGCGCGGCGTTGCCGACGGTCGGCAGGTTGATGATCGACGGGGCGACGAGCGGTGCGGTGACCATGAAGATCACGAGCAGCACCAGCATCACGTCGATGTACGGCACGACGTTGATGTCGGCCATTGCGCGGCGCGAGCGGCCGCCGCGCATGCTGGATCGGATGGGACTTCCTGCCATGGCGTGCTCCTTACTGGGCCTGACGCTGCAGGATGTTCGAGAACTCTTCGATGAAGGTCTCGAAGCGGATCGCGAGGCGGTCGATGTCGTGCGCGTAGCGGTTGTACGCGACCACCGCCGGAATCGCGGCGAACAGGCCGATCGCGGTGGCGACGAGCGCCTCGGCGATGCCCGGCGCGACGTTCGCGAGCGTGGCTTGCTGCACGTTCGCGAGGCCGCGGAACGAGTTCATGATCCCCCAGACCGTGCCGAACAGACCGATGTACGGGCTGACCGAGCCGACCGATGCGAGAAACGCGAGGTTCGCTTCGAGCACGTCCATTTCACGCTGGAACGACGCGCGCATCGCGCGGCGTGCACCGTCAAGCACGAGGCCCGGATCGCTGATGCGCTTTTCCTTCGCCTTCAGGAATTCGCGCATGCCCGATTCGAAGATCCGCTCGAGTGCGCCGATCGTGTGGCGGTTGTTGGCCGCGCTCTGGTACAGCGCCTGCAGGTCGCCGCCCGACCAGAAATCCTTCTCGAAGCGTTCGGTCTGCGCGCGTGCGCGGCGGATCGCGAACCACTTGCGGAAGATGAAGGTCCACGACATCAGCGACAGCAGCAGCAGCAGCCCCATCACGGCCTGGGCCAGCACGCTCGCGTTGAGGACGAGGGAAATGATCGACAGGTCTTGAGAAGTGTTCATAGAGGTTTGAGTAACGTCCCTTCGGGGCGCCCGGTATGCGTGCGGCGCGGCGCGCCGGCCATGCCTGGCGCCGAACCTTGCTTAGTATCGAATCAGAAAGGCAAGTTCATAGGCTTTGTCTAAACGGGGCTCATGCGAGCTTCGTTGACAGTGCAGTCTGCCCGTCGTTGATGACGGGCCCGCGCTGCAGCGCGTCGAGCACGGCCGGCGGGATGGCCGCGGGCCGGATACCGGTACGGTCGACGCAGCCGAGACGGATGTGTCCGGCCACGAGCAACGTGTCTCCGCACCAGGCTTCCTGCGTGAATTCCACCGATGCGCGGCCGATGCGTCCGGGCCGGCTCGTGATCGCGAGGGTGTCGTCGAGTCGCGCCGGCGCGCGGTAGTCGAGCGACGTGCTGCGGACGACGAAGATCGCGTCGGTGTCGTCGGCGAGCTGACGCTGGTCGATGCCGCATGCGCGCAGCCACTCGGTGCGGGCGCGTTCGAAGAACTTCAGGTAGTTGGCATAGAAGACGATGCCGCCTGCGTCGGTATCCTCGTAGTACACGCGCACCGGCCAGATGAAGCCGGACGGCGCTTCCGGGGAGCGGGTAGGCTGGGTCATGGCGCGCATTCTACCGGAAGGCAGGAGCCTGATTCGTAACCGATTCGTAACGGAATGTAGTATGCCGTAGCACACTGCGGGCCGGCCGGGAAGGGGCCGGGCCCGCGTGGCTTCAGCCGCGGTGGACGGTCGGGCCGCCGGGTGCTTGCGCGATCGGCATCAGTTCGATCGTGTTGACGTTGACATGCGCGGGGCGCGTCGCGATCCAGTAGATCGTGTCGGCGATGTCCTCGGGCATGAGCGGCTGGACATTGTTGTAGACGTTCGCCGCCTTGGCGTCGTCGCCGCGATAGCGGATGTTCGAGAATTCGGTGCCGCCGCACAGGCCAGGCTCGATGTCGGTGACGCGCAGCGGCGTGCCGAGCAGGTCGGCGCGCAGGTTCAGGCTGAATTGTCTGACAAACGCTTTGGTCGCGCCGTAGACGTTGCCGCCCGCATAAGGGTACGAACCCGCGACCGAGCCGATATTGAAGATGTGACCGCGGCCACGATCGATCATGCCGGGCAGCAGTGCGTGCGTGACCGTGACGAGGCCCGTGCAGTTCGTGTCGATCATCGTGTGCCATTCGTCGAGGCTGGCCTTTTGGGCCGGCTCGACGCCGAGCGCGAGGCCGGCGTTGTTGACGAGCACGTCGAGTGCCGCGAATTCGGCGGGAAGGGTGGCCGGCACGGCCTCAACGGCCGCGCGATCGCGTACGTCGAGCTCGAGCGGCAGCAGGGAATCGCCGAGTTCGGCGGCGAGTGCATCGAGACGATCCTTGCGGCGCGCGGTAGCGACGACGCGATGGCCTCCCTTGACGAAGGCACGGGCGATGGCGGCGCCGAAGCCGGCGGACGCGCCTGTGACGAACACGATCATTGCTGCTCCTGGTCGATGACAAAATAGCGGGTAGTATCCCGCAAGCCTACTGAGATTGCCGCACCGCGGCAAGGCGGCAAAGCGTTCCGGCACGGGCGCGTAGAGTCTGGCCCCAATTGTGCCCGGTGCACGGCCGCGCGGTTGCCTATTCATGACGCATCCAATACACTAACGCGCTCATCACCCCCGCGTGACTGGCGATAGAACCCTTCGGGTTCAAGGTGGAGCATCCCACCGTGAAGCGCGGGGCGCCGTTTTTGCCGTTCGCCTGGGCAGCCGTTGTGCGCCGTCGCGTGCATCGCCGGTGGCTGTCCTGCCTCGCGTCATACGGATTCTTCCGCCACGTCGAGCTGGTCCCGCCAGCAGCGCACCGTACTCGGCCGCTCCGGTCAACCTGTACACACTTAACGGAAACCGTATGTTTGACAGAGCCCAAAGCACCATTGCGAACGTCGATCCCGAAATCTTTGCCGCGATCGAGCAGGAAAACCGCCGCCAGGAAGATCACATCGAGCTGATCGCGTCGGAAAACTACACGAGCCCGGCCGTGATGGCCGCGCAGGGCTCGCAACTCACGAACAAGTACGCGGAAGGTTATCCGGGCAAGCGCTACTACGGCGGCTGCGAATACGTTGACGTGGTCGAGCAGCTGGCGATCGACCGCGTGAAGCAGCTGTTCGGCGCGGAAGCAGCGAACGTGCAGCCGAACTCGGGTTCGCAGGCGAACCAGGGCGTGTTCTTCGCGATGCTCAAGCCGGGCGACACGATCATGGGCATGAGCCTCGCGCACGGCGGCCACCTGACGCACGGCTCGCCCGTGAACATGTCTGGCAAGTGGTTCAACGTGGTGAGCTACGGCCTGAACGAGAACGAAGACATCGACTACGAAGCCGCCGAGAAGCTCGCGCAGGAACACAAGCCGAAGCTGATCGTCGCGGGCGCATCGGCGTTCTCGCTGAAGATCGATTTCGAACGCCTGGCGAAGATCGCGAAGTCGGTCGGTGCGTACCTGATGGTCGACATGGCGCACTACGCAGGCCTGATCGCAGCGGGCGTGTACCCGAACCCGGTGCCGCACGCGGACTTCGTGACGACGACGACACACAAGAGCCTGCGCGGCCCGCGCGGCGGCGTGATCCTGATGAAGGCGGAGTACGAGAAGCCGATCAACTCGGCGATCTTCCCGGGGATCCAGGGCGGCCCGCTGATGCACGTGATCGCAGGGAAGGCCGTGGCGTTCAAGGAAGCGCTGTCGCCGGAGTTCAAGGCATACCAGGAGAAGGTGGTCGAGAACGCACGCGTGCTGGCTGAAACGCTGGTGAAGCGTGGGCTGCGGATCGTGTCGGGCCGTACGGAAAGCCACGTGATGCTGGTGGACCTGCGTGCGAAGAACATCACCGGCAAGGCAGCGGAAGCGGCACTGGGCGCGGCGCACATCACGGTGAACAAGAACGCGATCCCGAACGATCCGGAAAAGCCGTTCGTGACGAGCGGTGTGCGCCTGGGCTCGCCGGCAATGACGACGCGCGGGTTTGGTCCGGCAGAAGCGGAACAGGTGGGCAACCTGATCGCGGACGTGCTGGACAACCCCGAAGATGCAGCGACGATCGAGCGCGTGCGCGCGCAGGTTGCCGAGCTGACCAAGCGTTTCCCGGTCTATCGCTGATCGACGATGCGCTGCCCGTTCTGCCGGCATGACGACACGCAGGTCGTGGATTCCCGCGTGTCCGAAGATGGCGCCGCGATCCGGCGGCGACGTCGCTGCTCGGCTTGCGACAAGCGCTTCACGACGTACGAGCGGGTCGAGTTGTCCCTGCCGTTCGTCGTGAAGAAGGACGGCAGCCGCACGGAATTCGACCGTCGCAAGATCGTCGCCAGCATGCAACTCGCGCTGCGCAAGCGGCCGGTTGCTGCCGACGCGATCGACGCGGCGGTCGCCCGCATCGAATATCAACTGCTCGCGACAGGCGAGCGCGAAGTGCGTAGCGAGAAGCTCGGCGAACTCGTGATGAACGAGTTGCGCGGCCTCGATACGATCGCTTATGTCCGCTTCGCATCGGTGTATCGCCAGTTCGAGGACGTTTCCGAATTTGCCGACGTGATCGAAGAGTTCCGTCGCGCCTCTCCCGCCAAGACTCCGCGTAAGCGCTGACGCGCTGCGTCCGTTCATCGTCTTCTCCGTTGGTCAGTTCGCGCCGATTGTGTCGGTGGCGATCGCATGCCGCCAGTCGGCCATTCGGCAAATGGCGTGCGTCCGCACGCGTCGCTACAGTCGTCGCATCACCTTGGCGAAGGACGACTGCGATGGAACTGCACGCTCACCCCCTGAAAAATGTGTTGCGACGCTCGCGCGGGTTCACGCTCGTCGAGCTGATGGTCGCCATCTCGCTGGCGGCCGGGCTCGCGCTCTATGCGGCGCCCGCGTTCGACCAGTGGCGCATGCGTGAGCGTGTGGACGCACGCTCGCGTGCGTTGCTCGGTGCGCTGTCGTTTGCACGTACCGAGGCGACGCGTCTCGGCGTGCGCGTCACGCTGTGCCGGGCCGGGAGCGGCAGCACCTGTCTGCGCGCCGGTGAGCGGTGCGATCCGGCCGAATGGTCGTGCGACTGGATCGTCAGCGGGCAGGTCGACGGGCAGTCGCGCGTGCTGCGGCGCTATCCGCGCGATGCCGAAGTGGCCGTCGCGGGTGCCGCGCACGATCTCGCGTTCGCGCCGCCGGTCGGTCAGGCAATCGGTGGCATCCGGCGTTTCGAATTGCGTCCGCGGCGCGACGTGCCGGGGGCTGACGGCGCGCAAGTATCGCGTTGCGTGCGGATCGCGGCAGGCGGTCGGGCGCGGCTTGTCGCCGGCCGCTGCGGCGCTGCGTGAGCGCCATGCGCAACGCAATGCGCGGCACGTCGCTGATCGAAGCGATGCTGGCCATCGCGCTGCTCGCGACCGTAATGATGGCCGTGGCGGGCAGCCAGCTTGCGATGGCGCGTGCGCAGCGCGCGACGATCTGGCGCGAACGCGCGCTGTGGCTGGCCGATGCGCGTATCGAG
>NZ_JAAGPO010000131.1:0-232 GCF_017104825.1 Burkholderia sp. Ac-20345
GGGGGGGGGGGGGGGGGGGTGGGGGGGGGGGGGGGGGGGCGGGGAGGCTGGGGTTGATTCAGACTGCGATCGCACGCAGCAATTCGGTTTCGAGCTGGATCTGCAGGCGGTTGTCGGACAGGCCGGCACCCGCGAGCAGGAAGATGTCCTCGACGCGTTCGCCGAGCGTATTGATCCTCGCCGCGTGGACGCCGATCCGATGCTCGGCGAGTACGCGCGCGATCGAATAGAG
>NZ_JAAGPO010000132.1:0-29081 GCF_017104825.1 Burkholderia sp. Ac-20345
GCTTCCATATCGTATACCGTCTGCTGCGTCACACACCGATATATACAACGAATCATACGAAGCCTTACATCAGCGACGATCTGCAGATCTCGACGCCGGCTTCGGATTCTTGACGGTTAGTTTGGTGCGCATAAACGCTGGAATTCATTCAGACTGCGATCGCACGCAGCAATTCGGTTTCGAGCTGGATCTGCAGGCGGTTGTCGGACAGGCCGGCACCCGCGAGCAGGAAGATGTCCTCGACGCGTTCGCCGAGCGTATTGATCCGCGCCGCGTGGACGCCGATCCGATGCTCGGCGAGTACGCGCGCGATCGAATAGAGAAGGCCCGGCCGGTCGTTGGCCGACACGGACAGGATGTAGTACTGGCCGCGCTCGTCGGCCCGCAGGTCGACGCGCGGCGTGATCGGAAACGTCCGGGACAGCCTCGACAGGCGGCCCTTGGACGGCTCCGGCAGCGGTGCGGTTTCGGTGAGCCGCGACGCAAGCTGTTGTTCGACGAGATTCGCGATGTCGCGGTACCGCACGTCACGTTCGGTCTGCGTGACGATGAAGTTGTCGAGCGCATAGCCGTGGCGCGTCGTGCTGACGCGCGCGTCGAGCACCGACAGCCCGTTGCGGTCGAAATACGCGCAGATGCCCGCGAACAGGTCGGGGCGATCCTTCACGTACACGAGCACCTGCAGCGCGTCGCCGATCGGCGACGGCCGCGCGCGGACGATCGCGGTTTCGGCGTTCACGTGCCGGTACAGCACGCGTGTTTGCCACGCGATGTCGGCTGCGTCGTGACGCAGGAAGAAGCCGACGTCGAGCTGATCCCACAGCGCGCGATGCGCGTCGTCGGGCACGGTCTCGAGGCGCAGCAGCGCGAGCGCCTGCTCCTGCCGCGACTTCAGCTCCGAATGCGCGTCGGGGTTGGCGCCGCCGAGCACCGCGAGCGTGATGCGGTACAGGTCCTCGAGCAGCTTGCCCTTCCACGTGTTCCACACCTTCGGGCTCGTGCCGCGGATATCGGCGACGGTCAGCAGGTACAGCGCGGTGAGGTACCGTTCGTTGCCGACGACTTCGGCGAAGCGCTTGATGACTTCGGGGTCGCTCGTGTCCTGCTTCTGCGCGACCTGGCTCATCGTCAGGTGATGCTGGACGAGCCACACGATCAGCGCCGCGTCGTCGCCGGCAATGCCGTGCTCGCGGCAGAAGCGCCGCGCATCGGCCATCCCGAGCGTCGAGTGGTCGCCGCCGCGGCCCTTCGCGATGTCGTGGAACAGCGCCGCGACATACAGCACCCACGGGCGCTCGAAGTTGCCGATCAGCTGGCTGCAGAACGGATATTCGTGCGCGTGCTCGGCCACCGCGAAGCGGCGGATGTTGCGCAACACCATCAGGATGTGCTGGTCGACCGTGTACACGTGGTACAGGTCGTGCTGCATCTGGCCGACGATGCGGCGGAAATTCAGCAGGTAGCGGCCGAGCACGCTCGTCTGGTTCATCAGCCGGAACGCGTGCGTGATCCCTTCGGGTTGCTGAAGGATCCGCATGAACGTGTCGCGGTTCTGCGGATCGCGGCGCCACGTGTTGTTCATGATCTCGCGCGAGTTGTACAGCGCGCGCAGCGTGCGGGCGGACAGGCCCTTCACGCCGCGGGTCGTCTCATACAGCAGGAACGCTTCGAGGATCGCGTCGGGGTGGCGTTCGAACACGCCGTCGTCGACGATCTCGAGCATGCCCTGCTTCTCGACGAAGCGGTCGGGCGACAGCACGCGCGTGATGCCGCTCGTCGCGGGGAACAGCTGTGCCTCGATGTTCTGGATCAGGATCGTCGCGAGCTGCGTGACGGCTTTCGCGGCCCAGTAATAGCGGCGCATCAGCTGCTCGCTCGCGCGCTTGGCCTGCGTCGGCTGGTAGCCGAAGCTCTCGGCTGCCTGCGTCTGCAGGTCGAACACGAGCATGTCCTGGCGGCGGCCGGCGATCACGTGCAGCCGCGCGCGCAGCGTCTTCAGGAAACCTTCGTTGCGGCGCAGCTCGCGCGCTTCGCGATCGGTGATGAGGCCGCGCGTGTCGAGTTCGCGCCAGCTGCTGCCGAAACCGGCCGCGCGCGCGATCCAGAGGATCGTCTGCAGGTCGCGCAGCCCGCCCGGGCTTTCCTTCACGTTCGGTTCGAGGCTGTACGGCGTGTCCTGGAACTTCGCGTGGCGCTGGCGCATCTCGAGCACCTTCGCGGTAAAGAACGCGCGGGCGTCGAGCGCCTCGTGGTAGCGCACCGTGAAGCGTTCGAACAGCGCGGTGCTGCCGACGATGCGGCGGGCTTCCAGCAGCGAGGTCTGCACCGTGACGTCCTGCGACGCCTCCTCGATGCACTGCGCGACCGTGCGCACGCTGCTGCCGATCTCGAGGCCAAGATCCCACGCCATCCCGATGAAGCGCTCGATGCGCGCGTCGAGCGCCGGGTCGTGCGCATCGGGCAGCAGCACGAGGATGTCGACGTCGGAATAGGGCGCGAGTTCGCCGCGCCCGTAGCCGCCGACGGCGATGAGCGCGAGCGTCGCGGGCAGCTCGCACTCGTCCCATACGCGCTTCAGCGCTTCGTCGGTGAGTTTCGACAGCGCGTGCATCAGCGACGCGACGTTCGTCGCGTGGCGAAAGCGCTCGAGCATCTCCGTCTTGGCGGCCTTGAATTCGGCGCGCCGCGACAGCGCTTCGGGCGAGGGGGCAGCGTGAGCGCTCATGGGCGGCCGTTCAGGTGCGGGTGGGGCGGGCAGGCGACGGCGCTCAGACTGCGGCGGCCGGTTGCGCGAACACGGGGCGCGCCGGCGTACCGGCCGACACGGTCAGCACGTCGTAGCCGGTTTCGGTGACGAGCACCGTGTGCTCCCACTGCGCCGACAGGCTCCGGTCGCGCGTCTTGACCGTCCACTGGTCGGGCATCGTGCGGATGTCGCGCTTGCCGGCGTTGATCATCGGCTCGATCGTGAAGATCATCCCGGCCTTCAGTTCGATGCCCGTGCCCGGACGGCCGTAGTGGACGACCTGCGGATCCTCGTGGAACACCGTGCCGATGCCGTGGCCGCAGTATTCGCGCACGACGCTGTAGCCCTGCGCTTCCGCGTGCTTCTGGATCGCGTAGCCGATGTCGCCGAGGTGCGCGCCGGGCTTGACCTGGTCGATGCCGAGCCACATGCATTCGTAGGTGGTCTGCACGAGGCGCTTCGCGAGGATCGAACCTTCGCCGACGATGAACATGCGGCTCGTGTCGCCGAAGTAGCCGTTCTTGATCACGGTGACGTCGATGTTCAGCGCATCGCCGTTCTTGATCACCTTCTCGCCGGGAATGCCGTGGCAGATCACGTCGTTGACCGAAATGCAGGTGGCCTTCGGGTACGGCGGGTAGCCGGGCGGCTGGTAGTTCAGCGGCGCCGGGATCGTGCCCTGCTCGTTGAGCATGAACTCGTGGCAGAGGCGATCGAGTTCGGCGGTCGTGATGCCCGCGACGACGTGCGGCGTGATGAAGTCGAGCACTTCGCTGGCGAGACGGCAGGCGACGCGCATCTCGGCGATATCGTGTTCGTTTTTGAGCGTAATAGCCATCGAGGTATGCCTGGAATGCGGTGAATTGACGGATTATCGCACCTTCTGGCAGGCGTCGCAGCCCCTGCCGGCGGTGCGGGTGCGGGTTTTCGCGGATTGTCCGCCCGGCTGCCGCGCGGCAAGCGAAAGTGGTGAGCGACTTGAGAGCGGACAAATCGGCGTGCTATACTCTTTGGCTAAGTCGATATCCAAATGCCGATGTGCCCCGTTTTGGGGCGGCATGGTGGTGAAAGGCTTGCGGCATGCGCATTTCGCACGTGTCGAATCGCAAGCCGGCGCAACCAGGGTGCCGGCCGCGTGGAATTCGCGCCCTTCGGGGCAGGTTCGCGCGGCGGTACGGCGGCCGGCTTAAGACCCAACCCTCGTGGAGAATTTCATGGCAGTTACGATGCGCCAAATGCTGGAAGCGGGTGTCCACTTCGGTCACCAGACGCGTTTCTGGAACCCGAAGATGGCTCCGTTCATTTTCGGTCACCGCAACAAGATTCACATCATCAACCTCGAAAAGACGCTGCCGATGTTCACGGACGCACAGAAGTACGTGCGCCAGCTGGCAGCGAACCGCGGCACGATCCTGTTCGTCGGCACGAAGCGTCAATCGCGTGACACGATCGCCCAGGAAGCGCAGCGCGCAGGCATGCCGTTCGTCAACGCACGCTGGCTCGGCGGCATGATGACCAACTTCAAGACGCTGAAGGTATCGATCAAGCGCCTGAAGGACATGGAAGCGGCAGTCGAGGCAGGCGAGCTCGAGAAGATGAGCAAGAAGGAAGCGCTGCTGTTCGAACGCGAAATCGCCAAGCTGCAAAAGTCGATCGGCGGCGTGAAGGACATGGGCGGCATTCCGGACGCAATCTTCGTCGTCGACGTCGGCTACCACAAGATTGCCGTCACCGAAGCGAACAAGCTGGGCGTGCCGGTCATCGCCGTGGTCGATACGAACCACTCGCCGGAAGGTGTGGATTACGTGATCCCGGGTAACGACGACTCGAGCAAGGCAGTCGCGCTGTACGCTGAAGGCGTGGCCGACGCGATCCTCGAAGGCCGTGCGAACGCGGTCAACGAAGTGGTCCAGGCTGCACGCGGCGACGACGAGTACGTCGAGGAAAACGCGTAACTGGCCCCGAGCCGGCGCAAAAAGGGGGCTCTCAACAGGCCCCCTTTTTTTAAGCTTGTGCGCCGGACCTGATCGCGCCGAATGGGTGCGGGTCCGGAAACGAATCTCGGCCGTTCGCGTCCAAGCGGGCGGCGTTGTGAATACAGACTCAAGGAGCGAATGATGGCGGCAATTACCGCAAGCATGGTGGCAGAACTGCGCGCAAAGACCGACGCACCGATGATGGAGTGCAAGAAGGCGCTGACGGAAGCTGACGGCGATCTGGCCAAGGCTGAAGAGCTGCTGCGCGTCAAGCTCGGCAACAAGGCGAGCAAGGCGGCATCGCGCGTGACGGCAGAAGGCGTCGTCGCATCGTTCGTCGGCGGCAATGCAGGTTCGCTCGTCGAACTGAACTGCGAAACCGACTTCGTCGCGAAGAACGATGATTTCCTCGCGTTCTCGAAGACGGTTGCAGAACTCGTCGCGACGCAAAACCCGGCCGACGTGGCTGCGCTGTCGGCACTGCCGCTCGAAGGCTCGACGGTCGACGCAGTGCGCCTGGCGCTGGTCGGCAAGATCGGCGAGAACGTCTCGATCCGCCGTTTCGTCCGTTTCGAAACCGCAAACAAGATCGCAACGTACCTGCACGGCGCGCGTATCGGCGTGATCGTCGAGTACACGGGTGCGGAAGAGCAGGTCGGCAAGGACGTCGCGATGCACATCGCGGCCATGAAGCCGGTCGCGCTGTCGTCGGCTGACGTGCCGGCGGAACTGATCGAAACGGAACGCCGCGTGGCCGAGCAGAAGGCTGCGGAATCGGGCAAGCCGGCAGAGATCGTCGCGAAGATGGTCGACGGTAGCGTCCAGAAGTACCTGAAGGAAGTGTCGCTGCTGAACCAGACGTTCGTGAAGAACGACAAGCAGACGATCGAGCAGATGCTGAAGGCAGCGGATGCCGCAGTGCAGAAGTTCGCGCTGTTCGTCGTCGGCGAAGGCATCGAGAAGCGCCAGGACGACTTCGCCGCCGAAGTGGCCGCGCAAGTCGCAGCAGCAAAGCAGCAGTAAGCCGTAAGCAGTCAGGCAGTATCCGCGGCGGGCGTCCGCTCCGCCGCGGTCGGCGCCGCCGCCGGCCGGCCGGGAAACCCGGTCCGACCGTCGGCGCTTGCCCGAATCAGTATTTCGCCCCTACAGTTCGTGGTTGTCATCCTCTCGTCGCTCGGAAGCCCCTATGTCCAATGCCTATAAACGCGTCCTTCTCAAACTTTCCGGCGAAGCGCTGATGGGCGACGATGCCTTCGGCATCAATCGCGCGACGATCGAACGGATGGTGGCCGATATCGCGGAAGTGGTGCGTCTCGGCACGCAGCTCGCGGTCGTGATCGGTGGCGGTAATATTTTCCGTGGCGTTGCGGGCGGCGCGGCCGGCATGGATCGCGCGACGGCGGACTACATGGGGATGCTCGCAACGATGATGAACGCGCTGGCGCTGCAGGACGCGATGCGCCACGCCGGCATCGAGGCGCGCGTGCAGTCCGCGCTGCGGATGGACCAGGTCGTCGAGCCGTACATCCGGCCCCGCGCGATCCGCCAGCTCGAGGAAGGCCGCGTCGTGATCTTCGCGGCCGGCACGGGCAACCCGTTCTTCACGACGGACACGGCCGCCGCGCTGCGCGGTTCGGAAGTGGGCGCCGAGGTCGTATTGAAGGCGACCAAGGTCGATGGCGTATATTCTGCCGATCCGAAGAAGGATCCGTCGGCCACGCGCTACACGACGATCAGCTTCGACGAGGCGATCGGCCGCAACCTGCAGGTGATGGACGCGACGGCCTTCGCGCTGTGCCGCGACCAGAAGCTGCCGATTCGCGTGTTTTCGATCAACAAGCCGGGCGCGCTCAAGCGCATCGTGCTGGGCGAGGACGAAGGTACGCTCGTCCACGTGTAAACTCCCGCGGATGCGGGCCATCGGCCGCGGCGCGCCAGATGCGCCGGGTGGGGTCCGCGTTCTTTGAAGGTTTGAAGGTTCGGAGGTTGAAATGAGTGTCGCTGATACCAAGAAGGGCGTCGAGCAGAAGATGCAGCGCTCGATCGATGCATTCAAGAGCGATCTGGCGAAGATCCGTACGGGCCGTGCGCACACCGGCATGCTCGATCACGTGCAGGTTGACTACTACGGGTCGATGGTGCCGATTTCGCAGGTTGCCAACATGACGCTCGTCGACGCGCGCACGATCGGTGTGCAGCCGTGGGAAAAGCCGATGGTTGCGAAGGTCGAGAAGGCCATTCGCGAAGCCGATCTCGGCCTGAACCCGGCCACGTCCGGCGACCTGATCCGCGTGCCGATGCCCGCGCTGACGGAAGAGCGCCGCCGCGAGCTGACCAAGGTCGTCAAGAGCGAAGGCGAAACGGCCAAGGTCGCGATCCGCAACCTGCGCCGCGACGCGAACGAAGCGCTCAAGAAGCTCGTGAAGGACAAGGAAATCTCGGAAGACGACGAGCGCCGTGCGAGCGACGACGTGCAGAAGCTGACCGACAAGCACGTTGCCGAAATCGACAAGCTCGTGCAGAGCAAGGAAGCCGAGATCATGACGGTCTGACGACCGTCCTCGCGCGCCGCCTTCTTCCAGCATTACTGTCTCAACGGCCATGACCTATACCAGCTCTACCGTTCGCGTGCCTGACGTCGGCGTCGTGCCGCGTCATATCGCGATCATCATGGACGGCAACGGCCGTTGGGCGACCGAACGCCGCTTGCCGCGCGTCGCGGGGCATACCCGCGGCGTCGATGCCGTGCGGGCGGTGGTCGAAGGCTGCGCGCGCGCCGGCGTCGAATACCTGACGCTGTTCGCGTTCAGTTCGGAGAACTGGCGTCGGCCGAACGACGAAGTGTCGTTCCTGATGCGCCTCTTCATCACCGCGCTCGAGCGCGAGGTCGGCAAGCTCCATGCGAACGGGATCCGCCTGCGTGTCGTCGGCGATCTCGACCGCTTCGAGCCGCGCATCCGCGAACTGATCCGCCGCGCCGAAACCAAGACGGCGCGCAACACCCGTCTTACGCTCACCATCGCGGCCAACTACGGCGGCCGGTGGGACATCCTGCAGGCGACGAAGAAGCTCGTCGAGCAGGCCGTGCGCGAGGGTCGCGAGGTCGAAGTGACCGAGGACGCGTTCGCGCCGCACCTGGCAATGGCCTATGCGCCGGAGCCCGATCTCTTCATCCGTACCGGTGGCGAGCAGCGCGTCAGCAACTTCCTGCTGTGGCAACTCGCGTACGCCGAATTCTATTTCACCGACAAATACTGGCCGGATTTCGACGGCACGGCACTGGCCGACGCAATGGCGTCGTATACGGAGCGCGAGCGCCGTTTCGGCCGCACGAGCGCACAGCTCGAACCACAATCGCAGAACGCCGACTCCCTTTCATGCTGAAAACCCGTGTGATCACGGCGATCGTGATGCTGGCGGTGCTGCTGCCGGTGACGCTGTTCGCGCCGCTCACCGCGTTCGGCGCGCTGATCGGCGTCGTGCTCGTGTTTGCCGCGTGGGAATGGGCGCGCCTGCTCAAGCTCGGCGGCGCCGGCCCGATCGTCTATGCAGTCGTCGCGGCGCTTGCGCTCGCGGCAACGGCGCCGCTCGGCATCGATGCGGCTTCGTCCCGTCCCCTTTTCATGGCAGCCGGCGTGTTCTGGCTGCTGGTCGGCCCGTTCACGCTGCGGCGCAAGCCCGAACTCGCGGGCGGCGTATGGCGCCCGTTCCTGCTGGCGGCCGGCCTCGTGGTCTTTGCGGCCTGCTGGCATGCGCTCGTCGCGGCGCGCGCGCAGGGCGTGCCGTTCGTGCTGTCGCTGCTTCTGGTCGTCTGGCTCGCCGATATCGGCGCATACTTCGCGGGCAAGGCCTTCGGAAAGCGTAAACTGGCCATCACGATCAGCCCCGGCAAGAGCTGGGAAGGCGCGATCGGTGGCTGGCTGGCCGTGATGGTCGTCGCCAGTGTCGCGATGGCCGCGCATGTGTTCGAGCCGACCCTGTTTTCCACGTTCGCCGCGCGCTACGGGATGCCCGGCGCGTGGGCCGCACTGACGCTGCTGGTCGCGTACAGCGTGATCGGCGACCTGTTCGAGTCGCTGCTGAAGCGGCAGGCGGGCGTGAAGGATTCGAGCGGACTGCTGCCGGGTCATGGCGGCGTGCTCGACCGTGTCGACGCGCTGCTCCCGGTGCTGCCGCTCGCGATGCTGCTGCTTGGTTAAACCACTCATTCTGTTATGCAAAAACGTCTGACATTGCTCGGTTCCACGGGCTCGATCGGAGACAGCACGCTCGACGTGGTCGCGCGTCATCCCGAGCGCTTCTCCGTCTACGCGCTGACCGCGCACCGCAACGGCGACAAGCTCGTCGAGCAGTGTCTGCGCTTCGCGCCCGAAGTGGCGGTGGTCGGCGATGCCGCGACTGCCGCGCACGTCGACGCGAAACTGCGCGCGGCGGGCAGCAAGACGACCGTGCTGCACGGGCCGCAGGCGCTCGTCGACGTGTCGAAGAGCGACGGCTGCGATACCGTGGTCGCGGCGATCGTCGGCGCGGCCGGCCTCGTGCCGAGCCTTGCGGCCGCGCGCGCCGGCAAGCGCATCCTGCTCGCGAACAAGGAGGCGCTGGTGATGTCGGGCGCGATCTTCATGGACGCCGTGCGCGACCATGGCGCGATCCTGCTGCCGGTCGACAGCGAACACAACGCGATCTTCCAGTGCATGCCGCGCGACGCGGCCGAGCACGGCGGGATCTCGAAGATCATCCTGACCGCGTCGGGCGGCCCGTTCCGCACGCGCGAGCCGGCCACGCTCGTCGACGTGACGCCGGACGAGGCGTGCAAGCACCCGAACTGGGTGATGGGCCGCAAGATCTCGGTCGATTCCGCGACGATGATGAACAAGGGCCTCGAGGTGATCGAGGCGCACTGGATCTTCGGGCTGCCGGGCGACCGGATCGACGTGCTGATCCATCCGCAGAGCGTGATCCATTCGCTCGTGTCGTATCGCGACGGCTCGGTGCTCGCCCAGCTCGGCAACCCCGACATGCGCACGCCGATCGCGCACGCACTCGCGTTCCCGGACCGTGTCGATGCGGGCGTCGATCAGCTCGACCTCGCGCAGATCGCCCAGCTGTCGTTCGAAAAGCCCGATTACGCGCGCTTCCCGTGCCTCGCGCTCGCGCTGAAGGCGCTTGAGGAAGGCGGTATCGCGAGCGCCGCATTGAACGCGGCGAACGAAGTCGCGGTCGAAGCGTTTCTCGAGCGCCGCATCGGCTTCATGGCGATTGCGGCGACGGTCGACGCCGTGCTCAACACGCTGCCGAACCGTGCGCCCGACGGGCTCGAGGACGTCCTTGCTGCGGATGCCGAGGCTCGCCGCCTCGCCGCCGAGATCATTGCGAAAGCGCCTGCGCCACGCGTGGAGCGCACTGTCTGAATGGGGTGCTCATGAACGTGCTGGTCGAACTGATCGCGTTTGCGGTGGCGATCGGGGTGCTGGTCGTCGTGCATGAGTACGGACACTATCGTGTCGCGCGCTGGTGCGGCGTGAAGGTGCTGCGTTTCTCGATCGGCTTCGGCCAGCCCGTCGCGCGCTGGGTCGGCCGCAGGACGGGCACCGAGTGGACGCTGTCCGTGCTGCCGCTCGGTGGCTACGTGAAGATGCTCGACGAGCGTGATCCCGGCCCCGGCATCGCACCCGAGGAACTCGGCCAGGCGTTCAACCGGCAGTCGGTCTACAAGCGCATCGCGATCGTCGCGGCCGGACCGATTGCAAACTTCCTGTTGGCAATCGCGCTGTTTTCGATCGTATTTGCCACCGGCGTGACCGAGCCGGCCGCGATCGTCGCACCGCCGGCCGCCGGTACGGTGGCGGCGCGCGCGGGCTTCGACGGCAGCGAGACGATCGTGTCGATCCGCAACGCGCAAGGCAGCGAGTCCGAGCCGGTGCGGTCGTGGTCGGACCTGCGCTGGAAGCTGCTGGCGGCCGCGTTCGATCACCGCGAGATCGTGCTCGGCGCCCGCGACGGCAACACGACGTTCGATTTCCGCGTCGACCTCCGCAATGTCCCCGAAAGTCAGCTCGACGACGATTTCATGGCCCATCTGGGCTTCGAGGCCGGCGGCGGCACGCTGTCGGTCGCGTCGGTGCAGCCCGGCAGCGCGGCGGAGCAGGCGGGCCTGAAGTCGGGTGACAAGCTGGTCGCGCTCGACGGCAAGCCGATCGGCGGCGCATCGCGCTTCATCGATTCCGTGAAACACCATGCGGGCAAGCCGCTCGACCTGCAGATCGAGCGCAATGGCGCCGCGCAGACGGTGTCGATCGTGCCGCAGATGCAGCGCGACGACGAATCGGGGCAGCAGGTCGGCCGGATCGGCGCGGCGCTGTCGATGCATGCGCCGTCCGTCGACGTGCGCTACGGGCCGATCGACAGCTTGCGGCTCGGCGCGCACCGCACGTGGGACATCTCCGTGTATTCGCTGCGGATGTTCGGGCGCATGGTCACGGGCAACGCGTCGCTGAAGAACCTCTCCGGCCCCGTGACGATCGCCGACTACGCGGGCAAGAGTGCGCGGCTCGGTCCGTCGGCGTTCCTGTCGTTCCTCGCCCTTGTCAGCATTAGCCTTGGCGTCCTGAACTTGTTGCCGATTCCCGTTTTGGACGGGGGGCATCTGTTATATTATGCGGTTGAAGCCGCGACTGGGAAAGCCGTCTCGGAGCGCTGGCAGCTGATTCTGCAAAGAGCCGGGTTGATCTGCATCGTCGCATTGTCGGCGATCGCGCTGTTCAACGATCTGGCTCGGTTAATCCATTTCTGAAGCGTCAGGCGGCGGCCGCTGGGCAGCCGCCTGATTTGATGCAGCTAAATATTGGGGATGCATGTTGTTCAAACCTCATCGTTTTGTACCTAAGACAGTTGCAGCGGCCGCGCTCGCCGCGCACGGCCTCGCGGCGCATGCAGCGGCACCGTTCGTGGTGCAAGACATCAAGATCGAGGGGCTGCAGCGCGTCGAAGCGGGGTCGGTGTTCGCCTACCTGCCGATCAAGCAGGGCGATACCTTCACGGACGACAAGGCATCCGAAGCAATCCGCGCGCTGTACGCGACGGGCTTCTTCAACGACGTACGCATCGCCACGCAGGGCAACGTCGTGATCGTGCAGGTGCAGGAGCGTCCGGCCATCGCGTCGATCGACTTCA
Source organism: Burkholderia sp. Ac-20345 (assembly GCF_017104825.1). Classification (NCBI taxonomy): domain Bacteria; kingdom Pseudomonadati; phylum Pseudomonadota; class Betaproteobacteria; order Burkholderiales; family Burkholderiaceae; genus Burkholderia; species Burkholderia sp. Ac-20345. Next base: position 11,896 of record NZ_JAAGPO010000132.1, read on the forward strand.
CCGGCACGAAGGAATTCGACAAGGACAACCTGACGAAGGCGCTGCGCGCAGTCGGTCTCGCCGACGGCCGCTACTACGACAAGGCGCTCGTCGACAAGGCGGAGCAGGAGCTCAAGCGCCAGTACCTCACGCGCGGCTTCTACGCGGCCGAGGTCAAGACGACGGTCACGCCGGTCGACGCGAACCGCGTGTCGATCCTGTTCGCGGTGGCCGAAGGCCCGAGCGCGAAGATCCGCCAGATCAACTTCATTGGCAACAAGGCGTTCAAGACGAGCACGCTGCGCGACGAGATGCAACTGTCGACGCCGAACTGGTTCTCCTGGTATACGAAGAACGACCTGTACTCGAAGGAAAAGCTCACGGGCGACCTCGAGGCGGTGCGCTCGTACTACCTGAACCGCGGCTATCTCGAGTTCAACATCGATTCGACTCAGGTGTCGATCTCGCCCGACAAGAAGGACATGTACCTGACGGTCACGCTGCACGAAGGCGAGCCGTACACGGTGTCGGGCATCAAGCTGTCGGGCAACCTGCTCGATCGCGAAGCCGAACTCACCAAGCTGATCAAGATCAAGCCGGGCGACCGTTTCTCGGCCGAAAAGCTGCAGCAGACCACCAAGTCGATCGTCGACAAGCTCGGTGAGTACGGTTACGCATTCGCGACCGTCAATGCGCAGCCGGACATCGACCAGGCGAACCACAAGGTGAACCTGAACCTCGTCGTCGATCCGAGCCGCCGCGTGTACGTGCGCCGCATCAACGTCGTCGGCAACACGCGTACGCGTGACGAAGTGGTGCGCCGCGAAATGCGCCAGCTCGAAAGCTCGTGGTTCGATTCGAACCGCCTCGCGCTGTCGAAGGATCGCGTGAACCGTCTCGGCTACTTCACCAACGTCGACGTGACGACGTTGCCGGTCGACGGCACGAACGACCAGGTCGACGTGAACGTGAAGGTCGACGAAAAGCCGACCGGCGCGATCACGCTGGGCGCCGGTTTCTCGTCGACGGACAAGGTCGTGCTGTCGGCGGGCGTGTCGCAGGACAACGTGTTCGGTTCGGGTACCAGCCTGTCGGTGAACGTCAACACCGCGAAGAGCTACCGTACGCTGACCGTCACGCAGGTCGACCCGTACTTCACGGTCGACGGTATCAAGCGGATCACGGACGTCTACTACCGCACGTACCAGCCGCTCTACTATTCGACGAGCTCGAGCTTCCGGATCATCAGCGCGGGCGGCAACCTGAAGTTCGGCATCCCGTTCTCGGAAGTCGACACCGTCTACTTCGGCGCGGGCTTCGAGCAGAACCGTCTCGACGTCGATTCGAACACGCCGCAGAGCTACCAGGATTACGTGAACCAGTTCGGCCGCGTGTCGAACACGGTGCCGCTGACGATCGCGTGGTCGCGCGACGCGCGTGACAGCGCGCTGATTCCGAGCCGCGGCTACTTCACGCAGGCGAACATGGAGTACGGCGTACCGGTCGGCAAGATCCAGTACTACAAGGCCGACCTGCAGGCCCAGTACTACTATTCGTTCTCGCGCGGCTTCATCCTGGGCATGAACCTGCAGGGCGGCTACGGTAACGGTATCGGCAACCCGTACCCGATCTTCAAGAACTACTACGCGGGCGGTATCGGCTCCGTGCGTGGCTACGAGCCGAGCTCGCTGGGCCCGCGCGACACGAAGACGAACGACCCGATCGGCGGTTCGAAGATGCTCGTCGGCAACATCGAACTGACGTTCCCGCTGCCGGGCACGGGCTACGACCGCACGCTGCGCGTGTTCACGTTCCTCGACGGCGGTAACGTGTGGGGCAACGCGCCGGGCGGCACGAGCACGGGCGCCAACGGCCTGCGCTACGGCTACGGTGTGGGTCTCGCGTGGATCTCGCCGATCGGCCCGCTTAAGCTGAGCCTCGGCTTCCCGCTGCAGAAGCACGAAGGCGACCAGTACCAGAAATTCCAGTTCCAGATCGGGACGGCGTTCTGACCGAACGCATGACAACAGCAACGAGAGGGTAATTTTGCTAACCGGTAAGTTTTCGAAACGAGTGATGTGCGCGCTGACCGTTGCGCTGGCCCTGGGCGCGGCAACGGTGCACGCACAGGACGTCGCCCGCATCGCGGCGGTCAATTCGGATCGGATCCTGCGCGAGTCGGTGCCCGCGAAGGCGGCGCAGACGAAGCTCGAAGCCGAGTTCGCGAAGCGTGACAAGGATCTGCAGGACCTCGGGGCGCGTCTGAAATCGATGTCCGATTCGCTGGACAAGAACGGCGCGTCGCTGTCGGCGGCCGACCGCGCGCAGAAGCAGCGCGATCTCGCCCAGCTCGATACCGACTTCCAGCGCAAGCAGCGCGAGTTCCGCGAAGACCTGAACCAGCGCCGCAACGAGGAGCTGGCGGCCGTGCTCGAGCGGGCCAACAAGGTCATCAAGCAGATCGCCGAGCAGCAGAATTACGACCTGATCGTGCAGGAAGCCGTGTACGTCAGCCCGCGCATCGACATCACCGACAAGGTGCTCAAGGCGCTCGCGTCCGGCTCGACGAACTGAACGGAGCAGACGACGAATGGCATTGACGCTTGAGGAACTCGCAAAGCGGTTCGGCGGCGAGATCGCCGGCGACGCACAGTGCAAGGTGAGCGGGCTCGCACCGCTCGACCAGGCAGGCCCGCAGCAACTCGCGTTCCTCGCGAATCCGAAGTACCTGTCGCAGGTCGAGTCGACCCGCGCCGGCGCGGTGCTGATCGCGCCGAAGGATCTGGAAAAGCTTGGCGCGGCCGCTAACGGCCGCAGCTTCATTGTCACGCCGAATCCGTACGCGTACTTCGCGCGCGTCGCACAGATGTTCATCGACCTGGCCACGCCGCAGCGTGCCGCCGGCGTGCATCCGAGCGCGACGATCGATCCGGCCGCACAGGTCGCCGCGAGCGCGGTGATCGGCCCGCACGTGACGGTCGAGGCCGGCGCGGTGATCGAAGACGGCGTGCAGCTCGACGCGAATGTATTCGTCGGCCGCGGCACGACGATCGGCGCGGGCTCGCACCTGTATCCGAACGCGTCGGTGTACCACGGCTGCAAGGTCGGCCCGCGCGCGATCATCCATGCGGGCGCGGTGATCGGCTCCGACGGCTTCGGCTTCGCGCCGGATTTCGTCGGCGACGGCGATGCGCGCACCGGCAGCTGGGTGAAGATCCCGCAGGTCGGGGGCGTATCGATCGGCCCGGACGTCGAGATCGGCGCGAACACGACGATCGATCGCGGCGCGATGGCGGATACCGTCATCGAGGAATGCGTGAAGATCGACAACCAGGTCCAGATCGGCCACAACTGCCGGATCGGCGCCTATACGGTGATCGCCGGCAGCGCGGGCATCGCGGGCAGCACGACGATCGGCCGCCACTGCATGATCGGCGGCGCGGCCGGGATCGCCGGCCACGTGACGCTCGGCGACTATGTCATCATCACCGCGAAGTCGGGCGTATCGAAGTCGCTGCCGAAGGCCGGCATCTATACCAGCGCGTTCCCGGCCGTCGACCACGGCGAATGGAACAAGAGCGCCGCGCTCGTGCGCAACCTCGACAAGCTGCGCGAGCGCATCAAGGCGCTCGAAGCCGCGCTCGCCGCCCAGGGCGGCACGGACGCCTGAGCGCATCATGCGAGACCTCGAACCGGGCACGGCCAGCGCAACCGGCCCGGTTTGCCAGACTGGGCCGCGCGGCGGCCCGCTTCAGCCTTTGCATCACCACCGCGCAGCCTCTGCGTGAGACGAACCATCATGAGCACTGAAAAAATCAATCTCGACATCCACAAGATCCTCACGCTGCTGCCGCATCGCTACCCGATTCTGCTCGTCGATCGCGTGCTCGAACTCGAACCGCACAAGGGAATCAAAGCGCTGAAGAACGTGTCGATCAACGAGCCGTACTTCCAGGGGCATTTCCCGAAGCGGCCGGTGATGCCGGGCGTGCTGATCCTCGAGGCGCTCGCGCAGGCCGCGGCGCTGCTGACCTTCTCGGAAGAGCAGCCGAAGGATCCGGAGAACACGCTGTACTACTTCGTCGGGATTGACGGCGCGCGCTTCAAGCGTCCGGTCGAGCCGGGCGATCAACTGATTCTGAACGTGACGTTCGAACGCTACATCCGCGGCATCTGGAAGTTCAAGGCGGTGGCGGAAGTGGACGGCAAGGTGGCGGCGGAAGCCGAACTGATGTGCACGGTCAAGACGACCGACGTGGCGCCCTGAGCGACGCGGCACGCACAGGCAACGCAACGCGACACTTCACATCGAGAGGCAACGGCGCATGACCAGGATTCATCCCACCGCGATTGTCGAACCGGGCGCGCAGATCGACGAATCGGTCGAGATCGGCCCGTACGCGATCGTCGGTCCGCACGTCACGATCGGCGCGCGTACGACGATCGGCTCGCACAGCGTGATCGAAGGCCATACGACGCTCGGCGAGGACAACCGCATCGGCCATTACGCGTCGGTCGGTGGTCGTCCGCAGGACATGAAGTACAAGGACGAGCCGACGAAGCTCGTGATCGGCAATCGCAACACGATCCGCGAATTCACGACGATCCACACGGGCACCGTGCAGGACGTCGGCGTGACGACGCTCGGCGATGACAACTGGATCATGGCCTATGTGCACATCGGTCATGACTGCACCGTCGGCAACCACGTGATCCTGTCGAGCAACGCCCAGATGGCCGGCCACGTCGAGATCGGCGACTGGGCGATCATCGGCGGGATGTCGGGTGTCCACCAGTTCGTGCGCATCGGTGCGCACTCGATGCTGGGCGGTGCGTCGGCGCTCGTGCAGGACATTCCGCCGTTCGTGATCGCGGCGGGCAACAAGGCCGAGCCGCACGGGATCAACGTCGAGGGGCTGCGCCGGCGCGGCTTCTCGGCCGATGCGATCTCGGCGCTGCGCAGCGCATATCGCGTGCTGTACAAGAACGGCCTGTCGTTCGAGGAAGCGAAGGTGCAGTTGCGCGAGCTGGCGGAGGCGGGCGGCGACGGCGATGCACCGGTGAAGGCGCTCGTCGAGTTCATCGACGCGTCGCAACGCGGCATCATCCGCTAAGCGATGACGCTTCCGACCAATCAGCTCCGGCTCGCGATGGTGGCCGGCGAGCCGTCGGGTGACCTGCTCGCGGCGTCGCTGCTCGGCGGGCTGCGCGAGCGGCTGCCCGAATCGACCCAGTACTACGGGATCGGCGGGCAGCGGATGATCGCGCACGGCTTCGATTCGCACTGGCAGATGGACAAGCTGACCGTGCGCGGCTATGTCGAGGCGCTGGGCCAGATTCCCGAGATCCTGCGGATTCGCGGCGAGCTGAAGCGCCAATTGCTCGCCGAGCGGCCGGACGCGTTCATCGGCGTCGACGCGCCCGACTTCAACTTCAACGTCGAACAGGCCGCGCGCGACGCGGGCATCCCGTCGATCCACTTCGTGTGCCCGTCGATCTGGGCATGGCGCGGCGGCCGGATCAAGAAGATCGCGAAGTCCGTCGATCACATGCTGTGCCTGTTCCCGTTCGAACCGGCGATTCTCGACAAGGCAGGCGTCGCGTCGACCTACGTCGGCCATCCGCTCGCCGACGAGATCCCGCTCGAACCCGATACGCACGGTGCGCGCATCGCGCTCGGTCTGCCGTCCGACGGCCCGGTGATCGCGGTGCTGCCGGGCAGCCGGCGCTCGGAAATCGCGCTGATCGGCCCGACGTTCTTCGCGGCGATGGCGCTGATGCAGCAGCGCGAGCCCGGCGTGCGTTTCGTGATGCCGGCGGCCACGCCCGCGCTGCGAGCGCTGCTGCAGCCGCTCGTCGATGCGCATCCTCAGCTCGCGCTGACGATCACCGACGGCCGATCGCAGGTGGCGATGACGGCTGCCGATGCGATTCTCGTGAAGAGCGGCACGGTCACGCTGGAAGCCGCGCTGCTGAAAAAGCCGATGGTGATCTCGTACAAGGTGCCCTGGCTGACCGGGCAGATCATGCGCCGGCAGGGTTACCTGCCGTACGTCGGCTTGCCGAACATTCTGGCGGGGCGTTTCGTCGTGCCCGAGTTGCTGCAGCATTTCGCGACGCCCGAGGCGCTCGCCGATGCGACGCTCACGCAACTGCGCGACGACGCGAACCGCCGTACGCTGACTGAAGTATTTACCGAAATGCATCTTTCGCTGCGGCAGAACACGGCCGCGAAGGCGGCCGAAGCGGTCGTGCGCGTACTCGAACAACGCAAGAGGCGCGCATGACCGCAGTACGTGCACCACGCCGCCGCGCGTCGAGCGACGTGCAGGGCGGGTTCGATTTCAGCCGTCCCGACGAGATCGTCTGCGGCGTCGACGAAGCGGGCCGCGGCCCGCTCGCCGGGCCGGTGGTGGCCGCCGCGGTGATCCTCGATCCGGCGCAGCCGATCGACGGGCTCGACGATTCGAAGGCGCTGTCCGCGAAGAAGCGCGACGCGCTGTACGAGCTGATCGTCGCGCGCTCTCTGTCGTATTGCGTCGCGTCGGCGAGCGTCGACGAGATCGACACGCTGAACATCCTGCACGCGACGATGCTCGCGATGAAGCGGGCCGTCGAGGGCCTGTCGGTCCTGCCGACGCTTGCGCAAATCGACGGCAACCGCTGCCCGGCACTGACGGTGCGTGCCGAGGCGATCGTCAGCGGCGACGCGCTCGTACCGAGCATCTCGGCCGCGTCGATCCTCGCGAAGGTCACGCGTGACCGCATGCTCGTCGATCTGCACGAACGCTTCCCCGTGTACGGTTTCAACGTTCATGCGGGCTACGGCACCGCGAAACACCTTGCCGCGCTGCGCGAGCACGGCCCGTGCGAAGCGCATCGGCGCTCGTTCGCGCCGGTCCGTGCGGCACTCGACCTGATTCGATGAAAAGCATTACTTCCCGCGACAACCCGCTGTACAAGCGCCTGAAGGCGCTCGCGGGTTCGACGTCCCATCAGCGCCGCGGCGGCCAGGCGCTGCTCGAAGGATTCCATCTCGCAAGCGCGTATCTCGATACGGGTGCCGCGCCCGAGCTGTGCGTCGCGACCGAAGGCGCACTCGGCCACGCCGAGGCCCAGGCGATCGTCGAGCGCATCGATGCGCAACGGATCGTCACGCTGCCCGACGCGCTGTTCGGACAGTTGTCGAACGTCGTCAACGGCGTCGGCTTCCTGCTGCTCGTCGACCGGCCGGCGCAGCCGCTGCCGGCGCGCGTGACGCATACGTCGGTCGTGCTCGACGGCGTGCAGGACGCCGGCAACGTCGGGTCGATCCTGCGCAGCGCGGCGGCCGCAGGCGTGCGCCATGTGTTCTGTGCGCCGGGTACCGCGTACGCATGGTCGTCGAAGGTGCTGCGCTCGGGGATGGGGGCGCACTTCCTGCTGTCGATCCACGAGGACGTCGAAGCTGGCGCGCTCGCCGAACGCCTCGATGTGCCGGTTGCGTTGACCGATTCGCACGGTGCGCAGGCGGTCTACGACTGTGACCTGTCGGGGCCTGTTGCATGGGTGTTCGGCAACGAGGGTGCCGGTGTGTCGGCGTTCTGGCGCGACGCGGCCACGCATCGCGTGACGATCCCGCAGCCGGGCGGGATGGAGTCGCTGAACGTTGCGGCGGCGGCAGCGGTTTGCCTGTTCGAGCAGGTGCGTCAGCAGCGGCGTGCGTGACGCCACCCGCGTGCTTGCTCCGCACCATTGAAAAAGGCCGCGTTCGACGCGGCCTTTTTGTTTCCGGCGGCCAGACGGCCGCCAGCGCTCGGTCTCAATACGACTGCCGGTCGAGGCGGATTTCCTGCAGGATCGTCGTCGCGATTTCCTCGATCGACTTGTGCGTCGACGACAGCCATTTGATCCCCTCGCGGCGCATCATCGCTTCCGCCTCGTTGATCTCGTAGCGGCAGTTCTCGGGCGCCGCGTACTTGCTGCCCGGGCGACGCTCGTTGCGGATCTCCGACAGGCGCTGCGGGTCGATCGACAGCCCGAACAGCTTCTCGCGGTGCGCGGCGAGTGCCGACGGCAGCTTGCCGCGCTCGAAATCTTCCGGAATCAGCGGATAGTTGGCTGCCTTCACGCCGTACTGCATCGCGAGATACAGGCTCGTCGGCGTCTTGCCGCTGCGCGACACGCCGACGAGGATCACGTCGGCTTCCGACAGGTTGCGGTTCGACTGGCCGTCGTCGTGCGCGAGCGAGAAGTTGATCGCCTCGATCCGCGTCTTGTACTCCTCGGTGTCCGCGTTCTGGTGGCCGCGGCCCATCGCGTGGCTCGACTTGAGCTCCAGTTCCTGCTCGAGCGGTTCGACGAAGCGCTGGAACATGTCGAGCACGAGTGCGTTCGAGCGCTTGACGATGTCGTTGGATTCGCTGTCGACGAGCGTCGTGAACACGATCGCGCGGCGGCCGTCGTGCACGGCGGCCTCGTTGATCTTCTCGACGGTCGCATAGGCCTTGTCGAGCGAGTCGACGAACGGCACGCGCACGAGGCGGAATTTCTGGTCGAACTGGGAGAGGATCGAGTGCGCGAAGGTTTCGGCAGTGATCCCGGTGCCGTCGGAGACGATGAATACGGTAGGCAGCATGAATCTGGGCGTCGAACGTGAAGGGCGGTTGCGCGGGCGGCTGGAGGTTCGCCTCCAGACGCAGTGACAAGGTCGCGCCACATCCGGCAGCCGGCACGGTAGAATAGCGGCAACCTGTTGGATAAGCAATTGCGGGGGCAGGGCGCGAACGGCGCCCCGGGCTTTGCCGCTTGATTCCAAAATTCCCGGCAAGTTTGGCGATTTGTCTGCAAATATCGCCCTTCTGCCGGGATTTTTGCAAATCGGGTCGGAAGATTTGCCGCCGCTGCGATTGTTTATCTAACAGGTTGCGCAAGACGCGCCGCGCTTTTTGCAAGCGCCCGCGTCCGAGCCCACTTGCGCAATCGAGTATTTTTTTCACACTTAGGGGCTTGTATGACTAACGCAGCAAACGTCGCAAAGGACCAGGCGTATGTAATTCCGTTCGAGCAGTTGCGGATGACCGATGTGGAGATCGTCGGCGGCAAGAATGCGTCGCTTGGCGAAATGATCAGCCAGCTTTCCGAAGCAGGCGTTCGCGTACCCACCGGTTTCGCCACGACGGCGCTCGCGTTCCGTGATTTCCTCACGCACAACGACCTTACCGACCGCATCGCCAAGCGTCTCGAGTCGCTCGACATCGACGACGTGAAGGCGCTCGCCGAAGCCGGCGCCGAAATCCGCAAGTGGATCGTCGATGCGCCGATGCAGGCACGTCTCGATCAGGAAATCCGCGAACAGTTCGAAATCCTGAAGAGCAGCTCGCCGGGCGAGCTGTCGTTCGCCGTGCGTTCGTCCGCCACCGCGGAAGATCTGCCCGACGCATCGTTCGCCGGCCAGCAGGAGTCGTACCTGAACGTCGTCGGCATCGAAGACGTGCTCGACCGCATGAAGCACGTGTTCGCGTCGCTGTACAACGACCGCGCGATCTCGTACCGCGTGCACAAGGGCTTCACGCACGCGGAAGTCGCCCTGTCGGCCGGCGTGCAGCGCATGGTCCGCTCGGACGTCGGCGCCGCCGGCGTGATGTTCACGATCGACACCGAATCGGGCTTCAAGGACGCCGTGTTCATCACGTCGAGCTATGGCCTGGGCGAAACCGTCGTGCAGGGTGCGGTGAACCCGGACGAGTTCTACGTGTTCAAGACGACGCTCGCACAGGACAAGTACCCGATCATCCGCCGCTCGATCGGCTCGAAGCTGATCAAGATGGAATTCACGCAGCCAGGCGAGCCGGGCCGCGTGAAGACGGTCGACGTGTCGCACGAGCAGCGCAACCGCTACTCGATCACCGACGAAGACGTGATCGAACTGGCGAAGTACGCGGTCATCATCGAGAAGCACTACCAGCGTCCGATGGACATCGAGTGGGGCAAGGACGGCCGCGACGGCAAGATCTTCATCCTGCAGGCACGCCCGGAAACCGTGAAGAGCCAGGCAACCGGCAAGGCCGAGCAGCGCTTCAAGCTGAAGGGCCAGTCGCAGGTGCTCGCGACGGGCCGTGCGATCGGCCAGAAGATCGGTGCGGGCCCCGTGCGCGTGATCCAGGATCCGTCGGAAATGGAACGCGTGCAGCCGGGCGATGTGCTGGTGGCCGACATGACCGACCCGAACTGGGAGCCGGTGATGAAGCGTGCAGCCGCGATCGTCACGAACCGTGGCGGCCGGACCTGCCACGCGGCGATCATCGCGCGTGAACTCGGCGTGCCGGCAGTCGTCGGTTGCGGCGATGCGACCGACATCCTGAAGGACGGCGCGCTCGTCACCGTGTCGTGCGCGGAAGGCGACGAAGGCAAGATCTACGACGGCCTGCTCGAGACGGAAGTCACGGAAGTGCAGCGCGGCGAACTGCCGGAAATCCCGGTCAAGATCATGATGAACGTCGGTAACCCGCAGCTCGCGTTCGACTTCTCGCAACTGCCGAACGGCGGTGTGGGTCTCGCGCGTCTCGAGTTCATCATCAACAACAACATCGGCGTTCACCCGAAGGCGATCCTCGAGTACCCGAACATCGACCAGGACCTGAAGAAGGCTGTCGAGAGCGTCGCGCGCGGTCACGCATCGCCGCGTCAGTTCTACGTCGACAAGCTGACGGAAGGTGTCGCGACGATCGCGGCGGCGTTCTATCCGAAGCCCGTCATCGTGCGTCTGTCCGACTTCAAGTCGAACGAGTACAAGAAGCTGATCGGCGGTTCGCGCTACGAGCCGGACGAGGAAAACCCGATGCTGGGCTTCCGCGGCGCGTCGCGCTACATCGCTGAAGACTTCGCGCAGGCGTTCGAGATGGAGTGCCGTGCACTGAAGCGCGTGCGTGACGAGATGGGCCTGGCCAACGTCGAGATCATGGTGCCGTTCGTGCGTACCGTGAAGCAGGCGGAGCGTGTCGTCGGCCTGCTCGAGAAGTTCGGCCTGAAGCGCGGTGAAAACGGCCTGCGCCTCGTGATGATGTGCGAAGTCCCGACCAACGCGATCCTCGCCGAAGAGTTCCTGGAACACTTCGACGGTTTCTCGATCGGCTCGAACGACCTCACGCAGCTCACGCTCGGCCTCGACCGCGATTCGGGCATGGAACTGCTGGCTGTCGACTTCGACGAACGCGACCCGGCCGTCAAGTTCCTGCTGAAGCGCGCGATCGATACCTGCCGCCGGATGGGCAAGTACGTCGGCATCTGCGGCCAGGGCCCGTCCGATCACCCGGACTTCGCGCAATGGCTGACGGACGAAGGCATCGTGTCGATCTCGCTGAACCCCGACACGATCATCGAGACGTGGCAGGCGCTGGCCAACCGGAAGTAACGGTCGGTAACGCACCTTTGACGAGAGCGCGGTGGCATCGCGCTTTCGTTGAAGGCAGAATGCAAGGTTCATGCTATAAACACCCCGGTAGACACCGGGGTGTTTTTTTTCGTCGGTACTCGCCGGGTCGCCCCAAGAGTGCCGACCGCCCCCTTGGGGGGCAGCGAACGTGGTGAGCGTGGGGGCTGTTTCCTTTCGGTACGAACCGGGCCGCCCCGCGCGTGTCGATCGCTCGCGCGGGGGCCGCGAATATATCGATCCGGAACAGCGCTTCAGCGCGTATTCTGGTTGCATGAGACGCAGGTGAGCGCGGGGGACTTTTCTGGAGACCACAATGATGTCGGGGCATCTGTTCTGGTGGGGCGCGGTGGGCGTGCTGGTCGTGGCTGAGTTGCTGACGGGCACGTTCTACCTGCTGATGATCGCGCTCGGCTTTCTCGCAGGCGGGCTGCTGCAACTGGCCGGTTTCGCGCCGCACGTGCAGTTCGGCGCGGCGGCCCTGGTCGCGATCGTCGCGATGGTCGCGCTGCGCCGTTCGGGGCTCGGCCGCAAGCAGAAGCGCGATACGTCGACCAATCCCGACGTCAATCTCGATATCGGCTCGACCGTCACGGTCGACGCGTGGCGTGACGGCCGCGCGCGCGTGCAGTATCGCGGCGCCGACTGGGATGTCGAGCTCGCGAACGGCGAGCGCGACGATGCGCACGTGTATCAGGTGAGTGCCGTGCGCGGTAATTGTCTCGTGGTCGTGGCGAAACCCGCGGGCTGATCGTCCGCCGATACAACAAGGAGGGAATACTTCATGGATTCGCTGATCATCTGGGTGGTCCTGCTCGTCATCGCGATCGTGATCGTGTCCAAGACGGTGAAGATCGTGCCGCAACAGCATGCGTGGGTGCTCGAGCGCTTCGGGCGCTATCACGCGACGCTGTCGCCCGGTCTCAATATCGTGCTGCCGTTCGTCGATCGCATCGCATACCGGCACGTGCTGAAGGAAATCCCGCTCGACGTGCCGAGCCAGGTCTGTATCACGCGCGACAACACGCAGCTGCAGGTCGACGGCGTGCTGTATTTCCAGGTGACCGATCCGATGAAGGCGTCGTACGGGTCGAGCAACTTCGTGCTCGCGATCACGCAGCTCGCGCAAACCACGTTGCGCTCGGTGGTCGGCAAGCTCGAACTCGACAAGACGTTCGAGGAGCGCGACTTCATCAACCACAACATCGTCTCGGCGCTCGATCAGGCCGCCGCGAACTGGGGGGTAAAGGTCCTGCGCTACGAGATCAAGGACCTGACGCCGCCGAAGGAAATCCTGCACGCGATGCAGGCGCAGATCACCGCGGAGCGTGAAAAGCGCGCGCTGATCGCCGCATCCGAAGGCCGCAAGCAGGAGCAGATCAACCTCGCGTCGGGCGCGCGTGAAGCGGCGATCCAGAAATCCGAAGGCGAACGGCAGGCCGCGATCAACCAGGCGCAGGGCCAAGCAGCCGCGATCCTGGCGGTGGCCGAGGCGAATGCCCAGGCGATCCAGAAGATCGCGAACGCGATGCAATCGCAGGGCGGGATGGACGCAGTGAACCTGAAAGTTGCCGAGCAGTATGTCAGCGCATTCTCGAATCTCGCGAAGCAGGGCAACACGCTGATCGTGCCGGCGAACCTGTCGGATCTCGGCACCGCGATCTCGTCGGCGCTGACGATCGTCAAGAGCGCGGGGGCAGCGTCGGCCGGGAAGGCCTGAGTCGGACGCACGCGGTGCGCGGGCCGCCGCCGCGGGCGATCGGCGTGCGACGAATCGTCGCGTAGCCGGGGCACGGATGATGCCCGTTCGGCGCCGTCGTCGGTACTTTCTTCAGTCGAAACGGGCGGAGTGGCGCGCCGAGTGCCGCCTCAGCCGCTGCCGGGCAGCCGGCATCCGCGATTCACCTGACCCAAAGCAACACGGCCCGCTTCGAGCGGGCCGTGTCGTTTGCGAGACGCGTCGCGCGCGTCAGGTGCCGGCGCGCATGATGCGTGCCTTTTCGCGTTCCCAGTCGCGCTTCTTCTCGGTTTCGCGCTTGTCGTGCAGCTTCTTGCCCTTCGCGAGCGCGATGTCGCACTTCACGCGACCGCCCTTGTAGTGGAAGTTCAGCGGCACGAGCGTGTAGCCACGCTGCTCGACCTTGCCGATCAGTTTCTTGATTTCCTCGCGGTGCAGCAGCAGCTTGCGCGTGCGGACCGGGTCGGGCGTGATGTGGGTCGAAGCCTCGGGCAGCGGGCTGATATGGGTACCGATCAGGAAGATCTCGTCGTGCTTGATCACGACGTAACCTTCCCTGATCTGGCCGCGCCCGGCGCGCAGCGCCTTGACTTCCCAGCCCTCGAGCACGAGCCCCGCCTCGTAGCGTTCCTCGATGTGATAATCGAAGTGCGCTTTCCTGTTGTCGATGATGCTCATGAAAGGATCGGGCCAACTCGTTTAAAATCACGATTTTAGCAAAGCGGGGCGGGAATCGCCCGGCTTGCGTTCTCACCTTAAGCGATGCCGCGCGATTTATGGCAGATGTCCAGAAAACCGTATTGATCCGTCATTCGGCGGAACAGATGTTCGACCTCGTCACCGACGTGGCCGACTACCCCAATTTCCTGCCCTGGTGCGGCGGCGTCGAGATTCGCCGTCAGGACGAGAGCGGGATGGAAGCGCGCATCGACATCAACTTCAAGGGCATCAAGCAGCATTTTGCGACGCGCAACACGCAGCAGCGCCCGGCGCGGATCGACATGGAGTTCACCGACGGCCCGTTCAAGAAGTTCACGGGCACGTGGCGCTTCACGGCACTGCGTGCCGATGCGTGCAAGATCGAATTCGCGCTGCACTACGAGTTCTCGAGCATCCTGCTCGAGAAGATCATCGGGCCCGTGTTCAGCCATATCGCGAACACGTTCGTCGATTCGTTCGTGAAGCGCGCCGACCAGCGCTACGGGAAGGGGTGACGCGATGCTGTCGATCGAAGTCTGCTACGCGCTGCCGGATCGCCAGACGCTGATTCCGCTGTCGCTGCCCGAAGGGGCGACCGTTCGTTCGGCGATCGATGCGAGCGGCGTGCTCGCGCTGCACCCGGAAATCGATCTCGCGAACGCGAAGACGGGCGTGTACGGCAAGCTTGCGCCGCTCGATGCGCCGCTCGCCGACCACGACCGCGTCGAGATCTATCGCCCGTTGATCGTCGATCCGAAGCTCGCGCGCCAGCGGCGCGTAGACAAGTCGCGCCGCGACGGCTCCATCGAGGGCCGCAAGTGGATGCACAAGGACGCGCGCTGACGCGGGCCGATCCGCGTTTTTCGTCTCTATTTGTCTGATTAAACGCCGTGGCACTCAGTGGGCCGCGGCGTTCGCGTTTGCCGGTGCGCTTCCCGAGGTATCGCCGCCAGCGGGCGTGTTGCCGTGCTGCCGCACCGATCCGTAGACGCCAGCGAGCAGCAGCACCAGCGCGGCGATCTCGAGCGCATGCGGCATCCGCTGGTCGTACACGAACGCGTAAAGCATCGCGAACACGGTTTCGAACACGATCAGCTGGCCCGACAGCGTGAGCGGCAGCCGCTTCGACGCGGCATTCCACAGCCCGTTGCCGAGCCACGACGCGCCGATCGCGAGCACGAGGTTCAGCAGCCAGAACAGCTGCCAGCGCGACGCCGGGACCGCGGCCTGCACCGTGCCGGCCGGCAGCGCGAGGATCGCGATCCAGACGAGGCCGCCGATCAGGCCCGTCACGACACCCCACAGCACCGACCACTCGTTGCCGCCGAAATGATGATGGCGCTGCAGATAGCGTGCGTTCGCGACCGCATACCAGGTCCAGCTCGCGAGCGCGCCCGCCGCGCAGGCGATGCCGGCGAGCTTCTGGCCGAGCGTCGTCGCATGCGCGGCCTCGGACGTGAACAGGTCGACGTTGATGCAGACGATGCCCGCGATCACCAGCGCGAGCGGGGCGGCGAGCCGCCGCAGCGGCACGGCGCCGTGGTCGCCGAGGCCCGCGAGCGTGACCGTGACGGGCAGCACGCCGACGATCAGCGAACTGGGTGCGATGCCGATCAGGTGCACGGCGCCCGACAGCAGCATGTAGTACGCGACGTTGCCGACGACGGCGAGCCTGACCAGCGCGACGAGATCCTCGCGGGTCAGCCGCGCGAGCAGCGAGCGGGCGGCCGGCAGCGCGGCCGCGAGCGATACGAGGCCGTACATCGCGTAGCGGCCGGCGCTCAGCAGCAGCGGCGAGAAGTCGGTCAGCAGCCGCGGAACGAGAAACACCATGCCCCACAGGGCACCTGCCAGAACACCATAGACCACACCGCGTTGCATCGACCGCTCCGAATACATGACTGACGAGCGCGCATCTTAGCGACGCGGTCGCCGCGGCGTCTTGTTCATTCCTGCACTCGGCGCAGGGCGGGGCGCTGGCGTGCTGCGTGCGGGCGGCGGGTCATTCGTCAGCCGGATCGGGCGTTGCACCCCCGCTGTTGCCCGGTGCCCGCGCGGGGCGACGCACGGCGCGCAACGTGCCGCTGTTGCCGCCGCCGCAGTAGAAGCGGTCGTGGCCGTCGGATTCGAGCCCCGATACGCCGACGCCGGCCGGCATGTCGATCTGCTCGAGCACCTGGCCCGTGCGCGGATCGATGTGCCGCAGGTCGGCCTGGTCGGCTTCCCAGGTACCGTGCCACAGCTCGCCGTCGACCCAGGTCACGCCGGTGACGAAGCGGTTCGATTCGATCGTGCGCAGCACGGTGCCCGATTTCGGATCCACCTGATGAATCTTGCGTTCGCGGTACTGGCCGACCCACAGCGTGCCTTCGGCCCATGCCAGCCCGGAATCGGCGCCGCCGCCGGGGGCGGGAATCGTCGCGAGCACGCGGCCCGATTCGGGATCGATCGTCTCGATGCGGTCCTCGACGATCTGGTACAGGTGGCGGCCGTCGAACGCCGTGCCCGCATGCGCGGCGACGTCGATCGAGCGGACGGTCGTGCCGCGTTCCGGGTCGAGCGCATTCAGCTTGTCGCCGGACGCGTACCACACGTACTGCCCGTCGAACGTGACGCCGTGTACGCCGTCGACGCCCGGAAACGGGCCGTATTCGCGAAGGATGTCTGCACTGGAGCGCTTCATGTTCGTCACCTCGTCGTTCGGTGAGGTCATCCTAATCGCCCGGCAGCGGGGCGGGGAGTAACAAGGTCGTCGCGAAACCGGGCAGCGGCGGCGTCATCCAGCGACGCGCGCGGCCACGCCCGAGCGCCTGGACCTTGTCGGCTTCGGCGAGCGCGTCGAGCGCACGCTGCACGGTGCGCTGGCTCGCGCCGAGGGCCAGCGCCAGCGCGGAGCTCGACCACGCTTCGCCATCGGCGAGGAGCGCGAGCACGGCCGCGTGGCGATCGTCGACCGGGCGGGCCAGGACGACGGTTTCGTGTACGCCGAGCGGTTCGAGCGCAAAGCCGCGCGGCGTTGCGATGACGTTCGCGAGCGGCCGCAGTACCGCGCGCAGCCGGCCGATCTCGACACGCAGGCGCGCGCGATGCGATTCATCCGCGTGTTTCGCGCGGAACGCGGCCGCGACGAGCGCATTTCGGGACACGTCGGCAGGTGATGCCTCGCCGAGCGCACGGGCGAGCACGAACAGCACGGGCCGCCGCGCGAGCGACACGGTCGTGCGCGCGTCGCGCACCGTGTGGCGGCATGCATCGACGACGAGCGCGTTCGACGCGAACAGCGTCTCGACTTCGTCGAGCTGCACGAGCCGAGATGTACCCCGCGCGATGAGGCGGGCGGCCGGTGCGTCGAGCACGCGC
>NZ_JAAGPO010000133.1:0-28461 GCF_017104825.1 Burkholderia sp. Ac-20345
TCGTTCGGCGATGCGTCGCCCGACGCGTGTTTCGCCGCGTGCGCGGCCGCGACGGCCGCTTCCTCGGCCGCCGACATCGAGCTTTGCGCGAACGCGCCGAACGCACGCAGCGTCGCGAGCGTCGCGCGCTGCACCTCGAGCGCCTGGATCGCGGACTGCAGCATTCCGAGATTGAGCTTCAGCCACTGCTCGACGGCGCGCAGATCGGTGATCCGCTTGTCGAGCTCCTCGACGCTCGTGAGCGGCGCCATCATGTCGGACATGCTCGACAGCGACGGCGGCAGCCCTTGCGTGGCGCCAGGAAACGACGTCATCCCGCCGAACGGCGACATCCGCATCATGTCCCACATGCGGTCCATCATGTCGGCGGGCTTGAAGCCGGCAAAGCCGGCGAAAGGGTTGGAGCCGGAGGCATCGGTGGTCATACGGGCATCCTGGTTGACTGGGTGAGAGCGAGGCGGCCGCCATGCGTCGCGCGAGCCGCGCCTGGATCGATCATAGCGCCGGCGCGTGTCAGAACGGCGCGTCGCCGGGAAACTCGGGCGGGCGCCGCTCGCGCAGCGAGCGGATGCCCTCCTGCACGTCGGGCCCGGCAAACCCCATGAATTCGAGCGCAAGCGACGTATCGAAGGTCGGCCCGGCCGTGCGCAGCCAGTTGTTCAATGCGTACTTGGTCCAGCGAATCGCCGACTGCGAACCGTGCGCGAGCCGCTCGGCCACTTCGTAGGCCTTCGGCAGCAGGTCGGCCGGCTCGACCGCGAGCGATACCAGCCCGATCCGCTCGGCCTCCTCGCCGCTCACGGGCTCGCACAGCATCAGGTAGTACTTCGCCTTCGCCATCCCGCACAGCAGCGGCCACACGATCGCCGCGTGATCGCCGGCCGCGACGCCGAGCCGCGTGTGGCCGTCGATGATGCGCGCATCCTTCGCGGCGATCGATATATCGGCGAGCAGCCCGGCGACGAGCCCCGCGCCGACGGCCGGGCCATGCATCGCCGAGACGATCGGCTTGCTGCAGTTGATCACGTTGTAGACAAGGTCGCGCGCCTCGCGCCACACGCGGGCGCGCACGTCGAAGTCGTTCGCCATGTCCTCGACGAGCGCGAGGTCGCCGCCCGCCGAGAAGCCCTTGCCTTCGCCGCGGATCACCGCGACACGCGTGTCGGGATCGCGGTCGACGTCGCGCCAGATGTCGGCGAGCTCGCGATGCATGCGTGCGTTCGCGGTCGCGAGGCCGCTGCGGTTCGCGCCCTCGCCGCTCATCACGATGTCGAGCACGCCATGATCGCGGCGCGTCACTTTCAGTGCTTCGTAACCGCCGTACGCGGCGAGATTGGCCATGCGCTGCTCCTTGCTCGAGGTTCTCGAACCCCTGAATCGAGTGTAGCCAAGCCCGCGCGGGCAAACATCAGGCGAAACCCGGCGCGCGGGCCGTGCCCGGGTTTCGCGAAAGCGGAGCGCTGCGTGCTCCGCGTGACTTACGCCGCGCCGTCGGGCGGCGCGACCGACTGCTCGATCGCGCCGAAGATCGACTTGCCGGCCGTGTCGAACATCTCGATGCGCACGGTATCGCCGTAGCGCATGAACTCGGTTTGCGGCGCGCCGTGCTCGATCGTCTCGAGGCAGCGCTTCTCGGCGATGCAGCAGTAGCCGCGCTTCGCGTCCTTGTTCGACACCGTGCCCGAGCCGACGATCGAGCCGGCGCGCAGGTTGCGCGTCTTCGCCGCATGCGCAACGAGCTGGCCGAAGTGGAACACCATGTCGGTGCCCGCATCGGGCTGGCCGACCTTCTTGCCGTTCCAGTGGACGATCATCGGCCGGTGCACACGGCCTTCGCGCCATTCGTCGCCAAGCTCGTCGGGCGTCACGGCGACCGGCGCGAACGCGGTGGCCGGCTTGCTCTGGAAGAAGCCGAAACCCTTCGCGAGCTCGGCCGGGATCAGGTTGCGCAGCGAGACATCGTTCACGATCGTGACGAGCCGCACCGCCTTCAGCGCTTCGTCGGGCGTCGCGCTCATCCGCACGTCGCCGGTGATCACCGCGACTTCCGCCTCGAAATCGATGCCCCATTCCTCGGACGGGCACACGACGTCGTCGCGGGCCCCAAGGAAATCGTCGCTACCCCCCTGGTACATCAGCGGGTCGGTCCAGAATTCGGGCGGCATCTCCGCGCCGCGCGCGCGGCGCACGAGCTCGACGTGGTTCACGTACGCGGAACCGTCGGCCCACTGGAACGCGCGCGGCAGCGGCGCCATGCAGTTGGCCGGATCGAACGCGAAGGCATTGCGCGCGCGGCCATGGTTCAGCGCGTCGTACAGGTCGCGCAGCTGCGGCGCGTAGAACGCCCAGTCGTCGAGGACGCGCTGCAGCGTCGGCGCGATCGCGTCGGCGATCGCCGCGGTGTGCAGGTCGCGCGACACGACGATCAGCTGGCCGTCGCGCGTGCCGTCCTTCAGCGAAGCAAGTTTCATAAGGGGGACTCTGCCGTTGTAGTGACGATGGAGGGAATCTATTTTACGATGGTGAATCCCTGCGGCGCGCCGCGATTATGCGCGCCGTTTTCGCCCCGATTTTTCGGCCCGATTTTCAGACCGATCCCTGCCGCATTTTCGCGCACCTGCCGCCCATGCCTGCCAGCCCGCTTCCCGACGACGATCTCGCCGACTCCGACACCGACGACGCCGCTTCCGGCGAGAACGGCGAGAAGGTCCGTTCCGGCATCCAGTCGATCGAGGTCGGCTTCCGCCTGCTCGACGTGCTGACGAGCGAGCCGCGCGCGATGATGTTGCGCGACCTCGCGCAACGAGCGGGAATGAGTCCCGCGAAGGCGCACCGTTACCTGGTCAGCTTCTCGCGGCTCGGCGTGGTGTCGCAGGATCCCGTCTCGGGCCGCTACGAGCTCGGCGGCTTCGCGCTGCAGATGGGGCTCGCGCGGCTCGCGCGCGTCGACGGCGTGAAGCTCGCGCGGATCGCGCTGACCGAATTCCGCGACCGCCTCGACCAGACGGTAGGCATCGCCGTGTGGGGCAACCAGGGGCCGACGATCGTGCACTGGATGGAATCGAGCCACCCGGCGAAGGCGTCGCTGAAGCTCGGCGACGTGATGCCGCTGCTCGGCTCCGCGACGGGGCTGCTGTTCGCCGCGTACCTGCCGCGCAGCAAGACCGCCGCGATGCTCGAGCGCGAACTCGCCGATACGCGCCGCTCGCCGCACCACGGCGGCCCGCGCACGCTCGACGAGGTCGACACGGTGCTCGCCGACGTGCGCAAGCACGAGGCCGCGCGCGTCGAGGGGATGCTGCTGCCGACGATCCACGCGTTCTGCATGCCCGTGTTCGATGCGGTCGGCGAACTCGCGCTCGCGATCGTCGCGCTCGGCCAGGAAGGCTCGTTCGACATTGCATGGGGCGGCGAGATCGACACCGCGCTGCGCGCATACGCGCAGAAACTGTCTTACGAACTCGGCTATAGTCCGGACGCGCGCGACGCCTGACGCATCCGGTACCCGCCACGTCACGCAGCGCGAACGCGCGGCGCATTCGACAGTCCGATTCCTGTGGCGTGCGCCGCGCGCCCGACGTCATGCGAGCGCCCCGATCCTGTTCCGATGCCCATGCAGCCTGCCGACACCCGCCCGAGTCACGCTTTGCCCCGCCACTGGCTGCGCGTGGGCATTGCGCTCGTCATCGTGCTGGTGCTGCACGCGCTCGCCGCGTTCTGGTTGATGCGCAACCGCGACGCGTTCACGCCGCCCGCGCCCGCCGAAGTCCCCGTGCAGATCGAGCTGCTGAAACCGCAACCGATCGAGCGCCAGCCCGCGCCGCCCGCGCCGACGCCCGTCGAGCAGCCGGCCGCGCCCGCACCGGCTACCCCGAAGGCCGCCGCACCGAAACCCGCGCCTGAGCCTGTCCTGACGTCGACGCAGACGGCCGAACACGGCGAGCCGCCGGCCGCCGCGTCCGCGGCGAGCGGCGTGCCGGACGCGTCGGGCGCACATGCCGCGTCGGCCGCCGGCGCCGCCAGTGCCGCGACGCCGGGCCCCGCGACGAACGGCGTGAAGTTCACCGCGCCGCCCTCCGGCGACTTGCAGTACGACACGTTCTACAACGGCATGCAGAACATGATCGGCACGATCCACTGGCGCACCGACGGGCGCACCTACGACCTGTCGGTGTCGATGCCCGTGCCGTTCGTCGGCCCGTTCACCTATCGCAGCGAAGGCCGCATCGACGCGTTCGGCGTCGCGCCCGACCGCTACGTCGAGAAGCGCGGCAAGCGGCCGGAAGACATCGCGATCTTCAACCGCGAGATCCGGCAGGTCGTGTTCACGCGCACGCCGAACAACGCGCCACTGCCGGACGGCATACAGGATCGCTTCAGCATGCTGATGCAGCTGTCGGGGCTCGTGCGCGGCAATCCGTCGGCGTACAAGCCGGGCGTCACGCAGCAGTTCTTCGTGATCGACAACAACAGCGGCGAAACCTGGCCGATCACCGTGATCGGCGACGAGCAGGTGCAGACGCAGGCCGGCATCATCGGCGCACGGCACTTCATGCGCCTGCCGCGGCGCGACGGCGACACGCGCCGCATCGACATGTGGCTCGCGCCGTCGCTCGGCTGGCTGCCCGCACGGCTCGTGCAGTCCGAACCGAACGGCGCGCAGATCGAGCTGTTGTGGCATGGCCGGCTCGCGGCGCCGGGCGCCCCGTCCGACGAAGAGCCGGCGGGCGCCACCACGCATGCGCCCGCCGGTACACCGACGCCCGATACATCGGGCGCACCGACCACGGAACCGGCACAACCCGCGCCGCCGGCCACCGTGCAACCGCCGGCACAACCGGCTGCAGTACCGGCTGCACCGCCCGCGTCACCGCCTGTCACATTGCCTGTCACACAGTGAACTCGCGCGCGAACGCACGCGATTCGGCAATTTCGACCGATTACAGATTTCCGTGAAATGGCCGATGACACTCTTTAACAACTATTTCAGTCCACCGGCAGACAATGGGAAACGTTTCATAGACATCGGCTTCTAACCGATACACCCCACGCAAACGGGAACGGGGTGTGCAGCGCAAGCCCCTTGAAACCGGCAAGGCTTGCCCCACCTAGGGGACAACAAGGCCAGATGCCACTGCGAAGAGGAGTGCCGCCATGCAAATGATCTACAACAGCCCCAACTACTGCGTCGTCGAATTCGCGCCGCAGGCCGGCCACCACCTGATGAATGCCGGCGGATACGAAATCGTCGACAAGAACGCGCAGCGCGAAATCTTCATCGACGGCGAACTTGCCGAACGATTCCGCGCGCACGTGAAGCAACTGATCGAGGATGAGCCGTCGCTCGACGAAGTGGACGAATTCCTCGGACAATTCGACAGCCTGATGATGATGCCGGTCGTGCTGCACTGACGACCCGCGGCCCGGCGCCTCGCGCGGCCGGGCCATTCGCCGCGCATCGATGCGGCGCCGCGAGCACTCCGATCATGCCCCCGTCCGGTTCGCCGGCGGGGGTTTTCATTTGGCGGGCCGCCCGGCACGGCGCAAGGCCGGGCGGCGCCCATGCGCACCGGCTACAATGACGGTTTTCCCGTCTTCGCCGGTCTTTCGCCCATGTCTGCGACTCCTCTCGCCGCTTCCGTCCCGCTCGACGCGCCCTACACGCGCGGCGCCGCTCTGCCCGCGCTGCTGAAATCGCGCATCCTGATCCTCGACGGCGCGATGGGCACGATGATCCAGCGCTACAAGCTCGACGAAGCCGCGTATCGCGGCGAGCGCTTCAAGGATTTCCAGCGCGACATCAAGGGCAACAACGAACTGCTGTCGATCACGCAGCCGCAGATCATCCGCGAGATCCACGACCAGTACTTCGCGGCCGGCGCCGACATCGTCGAGACCAACACGTTCGGCGCGACCACCGTCGCGCAGGCCGACTACGAGATGGAAGATCTCGTCGTCGAGATGAACATCGAATCGGCGAAACTCGCACGCGAAGCGGCCGAGAAATACGCGACGCCGGAAAAACCGCGCTTCGTCGCGGGCGCGATCGGGCCGACGCCGAAGACGGCCAGCATCTCGCCGGACGTCAACGACCCGGGTGCACGCAACGTCACGTTCGACGAGCTGCGCGCGTCGTACTACCAGCAGGCGAAGGCACTGCTCGACGGCGGCGTCGACCTGTTCCTCGTCGAAACGATCTTCGATACGCTGAACGCAAAAGCCGCACTGTTCGCGCTCGACGAGCTGTTCGAGGACACCGGCGAGCGCCTGCCGATCATGATCTCGGGCACCGTCACCGATGCGTCGGGCCGGATCCTGTCGGGCCAGACGGTCGAGGCGTTCTGGAATTCGCTGCGCCATGCGAAGCCGCTCACGTTCGGCCTGAACTGCGCACTCGGCGCGGCGCTGATGCGCCCGTACATCGCCGAGCTCGCGAAGCTGTGCGACACCTACGTGTCGTGCTACCCGAACGCGGGCCTGCCGAACCCGATGGCCGAGACGGGCTTCGACGAGACGCCGGACGTCACGTCGGGCCTCCTGAAGGAATTCGCGCAGGCCGGGCTCGTGAACCTCGCCGGCGGCTGCTGCGGCACGACGCCCGAACACATCGCCGAGATCGCGAAGGCGCTCGCCGACGTGAAGCCGCGCCGCTGGCCGAACCAGTACAGCGACAACGCCTGACCCGACCGCCCCACGCCCTTCATCACCAGAATTCGCACCGCCATGACCGATCACATGATGCGCCTCGCCGGCCTCGAGCCGTTCAACGTCACGTCCGGGACGCTCTTCATCAACGTCGGTGAGCGCACCAACGTCACCGGCTCGAAGGCGTTCGCACGCATGATCCTCAACGGCCAGTTCGACGAGGCGCTCGCCGTCGCGCGCCAGCAGGTCGAGAACGGCGCGCAGGTGATCGACATCAACATGGACGAGGCGATGCTCGATTCGAAGGCGGCGATGGTGCGCTTCCTGAATCTGATCGCGTCGGAGCCGGACATCGCGCGCGTGCCGATCATGATCGACTCGTCGAAGTGGGAGGTGATCGAGGCGGGCCTCAAGTGCGTGCAGGGCAAGGCGATCGTCAACTCGATCTCGCTGAAGGAAGGCGAGGACGCGTTCCGCCACCACGCGAACCTGATCCGCCGCTACGGCGCGGCGGCCGTCGTGATGGCGTTCGACGAAACCGGCCAGGCAGACACCTACGCGCGCAAGACCGAGATCTGCAAGCGCTCGTACGACTTCCTCGTGAACGAAGTCGGCTTCCCGCCGGAAGACATCATCTTCGACCCGAACATCTTCGCGGTCGCGACCGGCATCGAGGAGCACAACAACTACGCGGTCGACTTCATCGAGGCGACCCGCTGGATCAAGCAGAACCTGCCGTACGCGAAGGTGAGCGGCGGCGTGTCGAACGTGTCGTTCTCGTTCCGCGGCAACGACCCGGTGCGCGAGGCGATCCACACCGTGTTCCTGTACCACGCGATCCAGGCGGGGATGGACATGGGCATCGTCAATGCGGGCCAGCTCGGCGTGTACGCCGATCTCGACGCCGAACTGCGCGAGCGCGTCGAGGACGTGATCCTGAACCGCCGCGACGATTCGACCGACCGCCTGCTCGAAATCGCCGACAAGTTCAAGGCGGGCGGCGCGAAGAAGGAAGAGAACCTCGAGTGGCGCAACCAGCCGGTCGAGAAGCGGCTCTCGCATGCACTCGTGCACGGCATCACGAACTTCATCGTCGAGGATACCGAGGAAGTGCGCGCGAAGATCGCCGCGGCCGGCGGCCGGCCGATCAACGTGATCGAAGGGCCGCTGATGGACGGGATGAACATCGTCGGCGACCTGTTCGGCCAGGGCAAGATGTTCCTGCCGCAGGTGGTGAAATCGGCGCGCGTGATGAAGCAGGCGGTCGCGCACCTGATCCCGTTCATCGAGGAAGAAAAGCGCCTGCTCGCGGAAGCGGGCGGCGACGTGCGCGCGAAGGGCAAGATCGTCATCGCGACGGTGAAGGGCGACGTGCACGACATCGGCAAGAACATCGTGTCGGTCGTGCTCCAGTGCAACAACTTCGAAGTGGTCAACATGGGCGTGATGGTCCCGTGCAACGAGATCCTCGCGAAGGCGAAGGTCGAGGGCGCGGACATCATCGGGCTGTCGGGCCTCATCACGCCGAGCCTCGAGGAAATGGCGTACGTCGCGTCCGAAATGCAGCGCGACGACTACTTCCGCGTGAAGAAGATTCCGCTGCTGATCGGCGGCGCCACGACGTCGCGCGTGCACACGGCCGTGAAGATCGCGCCGCACTACGAAGGCCCGGTCGTCTACGTGCCGGACGCGTCGCGCTCGGTGTCGGTCGCCTCCAGCCTGCTGTCCGACGAAGGCGCGGCGAAGTACCTCGACGAGCTGAAGTCCGACTACGAACGCATCCGCGACCAGCACGCGAATCGCAAGGCGCAGCCGATGGTCACGCTCGCCGAAGCGCGCGCGAACAAGACCAAGGTCGACTGGGCGGGCTACCAGCCGGTGAAGCCGAAGTTCATCGGCCGCCGCGTGTTCAAGAACTACGACCTGAACGAGCTCGCGCAGTACATCGACTGGGGCCCGTTCTTCCAGACCTGGGATCTCGCGGGCCCGTACCCGGCGATCCTGAACGACGAGATCGTCGGCGAATCGGCGCGGCGCGTGTTCTCAGACGCGAAATCGATGCTCGCGCGCCTGATCCAGGGCCGCTGGCTGACCGCGAGCGGCGTGATCTCGCTGCTGCCGGCGAATACCGTCAACGGCGACGACATCGAGATCTACAGCGACGAGTCGCGCTCGGAAGTGCTGCTCACGTGGCGTAACCTGCGCCAGCAGAGCGTGCGTCCGGTGGTCGACGGCGTGATGCGGCCGAACCGCTCGCTCGCCGATTTCATCGCGCCGAAGGAATCGGGCGTCGCCGACTACATCGGGATGTTCGCGGTGACGGCCGGCCTCGGCGTCGACGTGAAGGAAAAGCAGTTCGAAGCCGACCACGACGACTACAGCGCGATCATGCTGAAGGCGCTCGCCGACCGCTTCGCGGAAGCCTTCGCGGAAGCGATGCATGCGCGCGTGCGGCGCGAGCTGTGGGGCTACGCGAGCGGCGAAACGCTCGACAACGATGCGCTGATCGCGGAAAAGTACGCGGGCATCCGCCCGGCGCCCGGCTACCCGGCCTGCCCCGACCACCTCGTGAAGCGCGACATGTTCGACGTGCTGCGCGCGGACGAGATCGGCATGAGCGTGACCGACTCGCTGGCGATGCTGCCGGCCGCGAGCGTGTCGGGCTTCTATCTCGCGCATCCGGACAGCACGTATTTCTCGGTCGGCAAAATCGGGCAGGATCAGCTCGAGGATTATGCGCAGCGCATGGCGCTGTCGCTCGACGACGCGCGCCGCGCGCTTGCGCCGCAGCTCTGATCGATCGAACCGCGGCGCTCCTGCCGCGTCTTGCCGTCACGCGCCCCGTTCACGGGGCGCGTCGTACAACGCACCAATCAATCAGGATACCTAATCTCAATATTGCCCGACCCAGGCCTCAGAAGCCCTTGCCTTCAGGCAAAGGCGCATGGATGGCCCTTCCCTGTTAGCCCGAAATTCGCCCCGCCATGTCGACCTTCGAGATCCGGATCAACGAAACGCCGATCGATGCAGCCAGTCCGTTCCCGCCGACGCGCTACCGCGGAGAAAGCTGGGACCTGAGTCATTTGCGTCCGTTGACGTTCTCGTGCGATCTGGAAACCGGCTTCGGCGTGACGGTTCTGGTCCTGTTCTCCTGTCATTGCTTCACCCGCAGTTTCAAATGGGACCCGCGCACCCGCGACGCCATTCCGGACGACGAGATCTACGATGACGGCCGCGAGACACGGGTGCTTTGCGCGGATCGGTACCACGCGTCGCGAAACCTGTTGCGCGGCGTGATCGTCGGGCTGGCGACGCGCCGGATCGTCGTCGCCGACGAACGGCAGCCCAATTTCGTGACGGTGGAGATGGCCTCGTCGGATGGCGTACAACGGGTGTATGCCGTGTTCTTCGAGGTTTCGAGGGACCGGACCAGAAAACGCCGGCTCATCCTGCGCGTCCAGTCGGCCTATATGCTGGATGGCGGCCTGAACAGGCGCCAGCGGGAAGCCCGGAAGGTGGCGTTGCGCACGTTGCTGCGCGCAAGTCTGGAGGGCCGCAAAATCCGTGCGTAGAAAAACCAACGGCCGCCTTTCGGCAGCCGTCGCATGCGGGATTCTCTTTCCGTCTCTCGACGAAGTACCCACTCCAGGTGGGGCCCGATCGCTCGGGCGGCGCTATGTTTTCGCACCCGCTTTCACATAGTCTTGCGTTGAATTATAAGGAATTTCACCTTTCGGTCAAGGCGAGCCCCGGCCGCCCCAACCTGCTTCAAGCACACCGCCGCCACGCGCATCTTTCATCAGACAAAATAAAAAGCCCGCTCGAAAGCGGGCTTTTTTCTGCCTTTCGATCCTTTCGGACGGCCGGGCAAGCAGGCTCAGAAGCCCCAGTGCACGTCGGCTTCGCCGGCTTTCGCTTCGCGCAGCATCGTGAGGAAGGGGGCGACGCGCTGTGCCAGGCTCGGCGGCACTTCGTGGTGCGCGTGGTCGGCCTCGTCCTCGTGGAAATGGCCGGCGTGCTCGGCGCGCTCCTGCTTCGCCTGCGCGACCGCGCCTTCCAGCTTGGCGATCGCGTGGTCCAGTTCGTCGTGCGTAATCACACCGCGCTCGCCCAGCTGCTTGCCGACGAGACCCAGCACATACACGGCGAAATCCTTCAGCACGTCGAGATCCTGTGCCGCCTTGCTCTTGAACGTAATCATGACAATTCCCTTTTCATCTTGTTGTGCCTGCGCGGCGCGGTTGGGGAACGCCGGCAGACCGGCGCCCGGCCTCGCGGACGCGGGCCGCCTGAGCGGCATATTAGCACCTGTTAAAATTCTGCGATCCCTGAAACGCGCGCTTAAAAAGCGCGCCGGCGGCCCGGCGTTTCCGGCCACCACCAACGAAGCCTTCTACCAGCATGCTGCCAGCACACAAACAGACCCTCGAAGCCCTGCTCGCGGATAGCGTCAAGCAGGTCGCACACGCGCTGAAAGGCGCCGACGCGGCATCCGTCGCCCCCGTCATCACGCTGGAGCGCCCGAAGGTCGCCGCGCACGGCGACGTCGCGTGCAACGTCGCGATGCAGCTCGCGAAGCCGCTCGGCACGAACCCGCGCCAGCTCGCCGAGCAGATCGTCGCCGCCCTCACCGCCCAGCCGGGCGCGCAAGGCCTCGTCGAAGCCGCCGAAATCGCCGGCCCCGGCTTCATCAACCTGCGCCTGTCGGCTGCCGCGAAGCAGGCGGTGATCGCCGCCGTGTTCGACCAGGGCCGCGCGTTCGGCACATCGGATCGCGAGAAAGGCAAGCAAGTGCTGCTCGAATTCGTGTCTGCGAACCCGACCGGCCCGCTGCACGTCGGCCACGGCCGCCAGGCCGCGCTCGGCGACGTGCTCGCGAACGTGATCGCGAGCCAGGGCTACGCGGTGCACCGCGAGTTCTACTACAACGACGCAGGCGTGCAGATCGGCAACCTCGCGATCTCGACGCAGGCGCGCGCACGCGGCCTGAAGCCGGGCGAAGCGGGCTGGCCGGAAGCCGCGTACAACGGCGAATACATCGCCGACATCGCACGCGATTTCCTGAGCGGCGAAACGGTCGCCGCGTCGGACGGCGAGCCGGTCAAGGGCACGGGCGACGTCGAGGATCTCGACGCGATCCGCAAATTCGCGGTCACGTACCTGCGTCGCGAGCAGGACATGGACCTGCAGGCATTCGGCGTGAAGTTCGACCAGTACTACCTCGAGTCGTCGCTGTACAGCGAAGGCCGCGTCGAGAAGACGGTCGACGCGCTGATCAAGGCCGGCATGACCTACGAGCAGGACGGCGCACTGTGGCTGCGCACGACCGACGAAGGCGACGACAAGGATCGCGTGATGCGCAAGTCGGACGGCACGTACACGTACTTCGTGCCGGACGTCGCGTACCACGTGACGAAGTGGGAGCGCGGCTTCACGAAGGTGATCAATATCCAGGGTTCGGACCACCACGGCACGATCGCGCGCGTGCGCGCCGGCCTGCAGGGCCTGCACATCGGGATCCCGAAGGGCTACCCCGACTACGTGCTGCACAAGATGGTCACCGTGATGCGCGACGGCCAGGAAGTGAAGATCTCGAAGCGCGCGGGCAGCTACGTGACGGTGCGCGACCTGATCGAATGGTCGGGTGGCGCGGCGGCGGGCCAGGAAGCGGCGCCCGACCTGATCGACGAAGCGACCATCACGCGCGGCCGTGACGCGGTGCGCTTCTTCCTGATCTCGCGCAAGGCCGATACCGAGTTCGTGTTCGACATCGACCTCGCGCTGAAACAGAACGACGAAAACCCGGTCTACTACGTCCAGTACGCGCATGCGCGGATCTGCTCGGTGCTCAACGAGCTGAAGTCGCGCTACAACGTCGACGTCGCGCAGCTGCCGGGCGCCGACCTGTCGCAGTTGACGAGCGCGCAAGCGGCGTCGCTGATGCAGAAGCTGGCCGAGTACCCGGACATGCTCACGCACGCGGCGAACGAGCTGGCACCGCACGCGGTCGCGTTCTACTTGCGCGACCTCGCTGGCGAATTCCACTCGTTCTACAATGCGGAGCGCGTGCTGGTCGACGACGAAGCACCGCGCAATGCGCGCGCCGCGCTCCTCGCCGCGACCCGGCAGGTGCTCGAGAATGGCCTGGCGGTGCTCGGCGTGTCCGCGCCCGCCAAGATGTAAGGCAGCAAGCGGCCCGAACCGGGCAGCGAATGGCTGCGGCAGGAGCGCCCGTCGTCGGGTGCCCGCCGCGGCCTTTTCACGATTCTTTTTGCAGGTGACTCAAGCAATGGCACAACCACGCCGAACTTCGAAGCAATCGAAACAAGCCGGAGGGACATTTCTTGGAATCGTGCTGGGCCTGATCGTCGGCCTCGCGATCGCCGTGGTGGTGGCGCTCTACATCACGCGTTCCCCGTCGCCGTTCGTGTCGAAGGTCGCGCCGCCGCCGGTCGACAACGGCGCGAGCCAGCCGCAGCAGTTCGACCCGAACCGCGCGCTGCAGGGCAAGACGCCGGGCCAGCCGGTGCCGCAGGCCGCGCAGCCCGCGCCGCCGAACACCGCGCCCGGCCAGGCCGCGAACCAGACCCAGGGCGGCCTGCTGCCCGAGCCGCAGATCGTCGAAGTGCCGCCGCAGGCCAACGGGTCGAGCGGCTCGAACAACACCGGCAGCTCGAACAACACGACCGCGTCGAACAATACGTCGTCGGGCCATACGTCGTCGGGCAATACGTCCTCGGGCAACGGCGTCGCCGTCGCGCCGAAGCCGGCCGACACCACGCCGCCGCCGCCGAAGAAGACGCAGCAAGCCCAGCAGCAACAGCAGCAAGGCGGCGAGGACGACCTCGCCCGCTTCGCCGCGCAGAAGCAGGCGCAGCAAGCCGCCGCGCAAAAGCAGCAGCAACAGCAACTGGCCGCGAACACGCCGAAACCGACCTCGTCGGCCACGGCCGCCGCGGCAGCGAAGCCGCCGACCGCGAATGACGCGAATACCGGCTACTTCCTGCAGGTGGGCGCGTACAAGACGGAAGGCGACGCCGAGCAGCAGCGCGCGCGCCTCGGCTTCCAGGGCTTCGAGTCGAAGGTGTCGAAACGCGATGTCAGCGGCGTGACGTACTTCCGCGTGCGCGTCGGCCCGTTCTCGAAGTTCGAGGATATGAACTCGGCCCGCCAGCGCCTGTCCGATGCAGGTGTCGACACGGCGGTGATCCGCTTCACGAAGCAGTAAGCAACCGGCCGAGCCCACTCAGAACCCGTTACGTCCCGTAACCCGAGCAACTGATTCGACGTTCACAACATGAAAACACTGCTTAGCACGCTCCTTCTGTCCCTGGGCCTGGTCGCCGGCCTCGCACAGGCTTCGCCCGCCGCACCGGTCGCCGGCAAGGACTTCGAGGTGATGAAGTCGCCGCAGCCGGTGTCCGCACCGGCCGGCAAGGTCGAGGTGATCGAGTTCTTCTGGTACGGCTGCCCGCACTGCTACGAATTCGAGCCGACGATCGAAGCCTGGGTGAAGAAGCAGGGCAACAACATCGACTTCAAGCGCGTCCCGGTCGCATTCCGTGACGATTTCGTCCCGCACTCGAAGCTGTTCTACGCGGTGTCCGCGCTCGGCATCTCCGAGAAGGTCACGCCAGCGATCTTCAACGCGATCCACAAGCAGAAGAACTACCTGCTGACGCCGCAGGCGCAGGCCGACTTCCTGGCCACGCAGGGCGTCGACAAGAAGCAGTTCATGGACGCGTACAACTCGTTCAGCGTGCAGGGCGAAGTGAACCAGTCGGCCAAGCTGCTGAAGGACTACGCGATCGACGGCGTGCCGACGGTCGTCGTCCAGGGCAAGTACAAGACGGGCCCTGCTTACGCGAACAGCATCCCGGGTACTGCCCAGGTGCTCGACTTCCTCGTGAAGCAGGTTCAGGACAAGAAGCTCTGATCCCCATCCGCGCGCCGGCATGACTACTCCGCTGAAGGTCTTCATCACCGGCGCATCGAGCGGCCTCGGCCTCGCGATGGCCGAGGAATACGCCCGCCAGGGCGCCACGCTCGCACTCGTCGCGCGACGCACCGATGCCCTCGATGCGTTCGCGCGGCGCTTCCCGAAGCTGTCCATCTCCGTCTATTCCGCCGACGTGCGCGACGCCGACGCGCTCGCGACGGCCGCCGCGTCGTTCATCGCGACGCACGGCTGCCCCGACGTCGTGATCGCGAACGCAGGCATCAGCCAGGGCGCCGTCACGGGCCAGGGCGATCTCCCGACGTTCCGCGACGTGATGGACATCAACTACTACGGGATGGTCGCGACGTTCGAGCCGTTCGTCGGCCCGATGACGGCCACGCGCCACGGCACGCTGGTCGGTGTCGCGAGCGTGGCCGGCGTGCGCGGCCTGCCCGGCTCCGGTGCGTACAGCGCATCGAAATCGGCCGCGATCAAGTACCTCGAATCGCTGCGCGTCGAGCTGCGGCCGGCCGGCGTCGGCGTCGTGACGATCGCGCCCGGCTACATCCGCACGCCGATGACCGCGCACAACCCGTACCGGATGCCGTTCCTGATGGACGCCGACCGCTTCGCCGCACGTGCGGCCCGGGCGATCGCTCAGCAGCACGCGTTCCGCGTGATTCCGTGGCAGATGGGTGTCGTCGCGAAGGTGCTGCACGTGCTGCCGCGCTGGCTGTACGACCGCCTGTTCGAGAAGGCACCGCGCAAACCGAAGGCTGGCGCACACTGACACTCCGGCGAGCGCCGGCCCGCGCGAAGCTTCGCGGGCCGTCTCTCCGCCTCTCCGCCTCTCCGCCTCTCCGCCTCTCCGCCTCTCCGCCTCTCCGCACCGACGCCTGACCGCTTCGCCGCTTCGCCGCTTCGATTCGCGGCACGCCCGCACCGCTCCCGCGCCGTCCCCGACGCCCCGCTGCCCAGCATCCCCGGCGCCAGCTCTCCTCGGCCCGCGACCTCCTCCGCCCCCTGTCGCCCCAACACCCGTTCCGTCGCGAACGCAGTCGTTTTTCGGTCAATTCACCGCGTTCAGGCGCCTTTTTTCACGCGTCACGCGCTTTGACGGTATGCTATTCGCCAGCCGCGCCGGCCCTGTCCGCTTCCGGGCCGCGCCCGCATCCCGTCACCCAGCAAAAAACACAAGCCACGTGGGAGATCCTATGCAGGTCAAGCTGTTCGCCGCGGCCACGCTCGCCGCCGCCCTCGCCGCCCCCGGCCTCGCCGCCGCCAAGCCGCTCACCGTGTGCACGGAATCGAGCCCGGACGGCTTCGACGTCGTGCAGTACAACTCCCTCGTCACGACCAACGCATCGGCCGACGTGATCTTCAACACGCTCGTGTCGTACGACGAAGCCGCGAAGAAAGTCGTGCCCGCGCTCGCCGACAAATGGGACGCGAGCGCCGACGGCCTCACGTACACGTTCCATCTGCGCCCGAACGTCGCGTTCCAGACCACCGACACCTTCAAGCCGAGCCACGCGCTCGACGCGGACGACGTCGTGTTCACGTTCTCGCGGATGCTCGACGATTCGAACCCGTGGCACAAGGTGGCCGGCGCGAGCGGCTTCCCGCACGCGCAGTCGATGGGCCTCGTGAAGCTCGTGAAGTCGGTCACGAAGGTCGACGACAGCACGGTGAAGTTCGTGCTGAACGAGCCGAACGCGACCTTCGTACCGATCCTGACGATGGGCTTCGCGTCGATCTACTCGGCCGAATACGCGGACCAGCTGCTGAAGGCCGGCAAGCAGGCCGACCTGAACGCGAAGCCGGTCGGCACCGGCCCGTTCGTGCTGAAGAGCTACACGAAGGACGCGCTGATCCGCTACGACGTGAACCCGACGTACTGGGGCACGAAGCCGAAGGTCGACCGGCTGATCTACGCGATCACGCCCGACCCGTCGGTGCGCCTGCAGAAGGTGAAGGCCGGCGAATGCCAGATCGCGCTGTCGCCGAAGCCGCAGGACGTGCTCGCCGCGAAGGGCGAAAGCGCGCTGAAGGTCGTGCAGACGCCCGCGTTCATGACCGCGTTCGTCGCGCTGAACACGCAGAAGAAGCCGCTCGACAGCGACAAGGTGCGTGAAGCGCTGAACCTCGCATTCGATCGCGCGACCTACCTGAAGGTCGTGTTCGACAACACCGCCACGGCCGCGAACAACCCGTATCCGCCGAACACGTGGAGCTACGCGAAGGACGTCGCGCCGTATGCGTACGATCCCGCGAAGGCGAAGCAGCTGCTCGCGCAGGCGGGCTTCCCGAACGGCTTCTCGACGACGATCTGGACGCGCCCGACCGGCAGCGTGCTGAACCCGAACCCGAAGGTCGGCGCGGAGCTGCTGCAGGCCGACCTCGCGAAGATCGGCGTGAAGGCTGAGGTCAAGGTGATCGAATGGGGCGAGCTGATCAAGCAGGCGAAGCTCGGCCAGCATGACATGCTGTTCATGGGCTGGGCCGGCGACAACGGCGATCCGGACAACTACCTGTCGCCGCTGTTCAGCTGCAATGCGGTGAAGTCGGGCATCAACTTCGCGCGTTTCTGCGACACGCAACTCGACAAGCTGATCGCCGACGGCAAGTCGACCGCCGACCAGGCCAAGCGCGCGAAGCTGTATGAAGCCGCGCAGAAGATCATCCACGACCAGGCGCTGTGGATTCCGCTCGGCTACCCGACCGCGGCCGCGCTCACGCGCACGAACGTGAGCGGCTATCACGTGAGCCCGTTCGGACGGCAGAACTTCACGACCGTCGCCGTGCAGTAACGCGACTCTCGCGCGTGGCGCGCAAGCGACGGTGCGTCGGGCCGTCGCTTGCGGCCCGCGCGCCGCGCTTGCTACACTGCGCGCTCATTCCTCATACCGGACGCCAGCCAAAGTGAACAACTAAGCCTTCCCAAAATGTTTTCGCCGCCGTGCCACGCACGCCGCGCGCGAAGGTCTTCACGCATTTTCGGAGGTGCTTATGGCTGCTGCCACGCCCACCGGCGCGCTCGTCGCGCTTCATCACGTTTCCTTCCGCTTCGACGACGGCTTCACGCTGCTCGATTCGCTCGACCTTTCCATCGACCGCACGCCGACCGGCATCGTCGGCCGCAACGGCATCGGCAAGAGCCAGCTCGCGCAACTGATCGCGGGCCGCTGCGCGCCGAGCGCGGGGACGATCGACCGGCACACGTCAATCGTCTACGTCGCGCAACAGCACGACGACGACAACGTAGCGACCGGTCCGCGAACCGTCGCGCAGATCGCCGCGCTCGATGCGCCGCTCGGCGCGCTCGCGCGCCTCGCCGACGGCCGCGCGGAACCGCACGACTTCGACCTGATCGGCGATCGCTGGGATCTCGCGGAGCGGCTGCGCAGCGCGCTCGACGCGGCCGGCCTGCACGACGTGCGCGCCGACACGCCCGCGCAGGCACTGAGCGGCGGGCAGCTCGCGCGGGTCGCGCTGATCGGCGCGTTGCTGTCCGGCGCCGGCCTGCTCGTGCTCGACGAACCGACCAACCATCTCGACGCGCCCGGCCGCGCGTGGCTGCGTGCGGCACTCGACGGCTGGCGCGGCGGCCTCGTCATCGTGAGCCACGACCGTGCGCTGCTTGCCGACGTGCAGCGCATCGTCGAGCTGACGCAGCACGGCGTGCGCTCGTACGGCGGCAACTACGCGCTCTACCGCGCGCAGCGCGACGCTGAACAGGATGCCGCGCAGTCGGCGCTCGACAACGCGCGTGCCGAACGCGGACGCGTCAGGCGCAGGCTCGAACAAGAGCACGACACGATCCAGCGTCATGCGGCTGCGTCGCTGCGCGAGGCGAAGACGGCCAACCTGTCGTCGATGGCAAAACAGAGCCGCAAGGGCGCGGCACGCAGCATCATGGGGCACGTCCGGCGCCATCAGGACGAATTCAAGGCGACGCTCGACGAACGCGTGCAGGAAGCGGCCGCGCGCGTCGAAGCCGATGCGCCCGTGCTCGTGTCGCTGCCGGGCACCGAGGTCAGCGCGCGCCGCCAGCTGTTCACGCTCGAAACCGCGCAACTGCCGTGGCGCATCACGGGCGATGCCGATGCGATCACGTGGTCGGCGAGCGGCGCCGTGCGCATCGCGCTGACCGGCCCGAACGGCTGCGGCAAATCGACGTTGCTGCGAATGCTCGCGGGCGAGCTTTCGCCGCGTTCAGGCGCATGCACGACGCACGTGAGCGCCGCGTATCTCGACCAGCGGCTCGCGCTGCTCGATCCCGATCGTTCGATCGTCGAGCAACTGGGGCTGCTCGATACGCCGCTCGCCGAAGGCGACCTGCGCAGCCGGCTCGCGCTGCTGCAGCTCGACGCGACGCGTGCGACGCAGCCCGCGCAGCAGCTGAGCGGCGGCGAACGGCTGAAGGCCGCGCTCGCGTGCGCGTTGTGGCGCGGCACGCCCGCGCAACTGCTGCTGCTCGACGAGCCGACCAACCACCTTGATCTCGAATCGGTGCGTGCGATCGAAGCCGCACTGGCCGGCTTCCCCGGTGCGATCGTGGTCGCGTCGCACGACACCGCGTTTCTCGCGACGCTCGACCCGACGCACACGATGCAATGGCATCGCGACGGGTGGCGCTACGAACCCGTCGCATGAGGAACACGCAGCGGTGTCAGCCGGCGATGCGGAACCGCAGCACGCCGTCGTCGCCCTGCTCGCGCACGAGTTCGCCCGCGAGCCACAGCAGGTTCAGGTGCGCGAGCGCCTCGCCGAGCGCGAACGTCATCTGGTGGATGTCGAGCTCGCGGCGGCGGAACATGATCGGCACGATGTCGGCCGCGCTCATCGGCTTTTCCGCGCATGCGACACGCACTTCGGCCAGGCGCGCGTCGTGGTGTTCGCGCAGTTGCGTGATGCGCGTGCGCACGCCGCGGAACGGCTTGCCGTGCGACGGCAGCACCAGCGTATCGGGCGACATCGTCTCGTAGCGGCCGAGCGACTGCAGGTACAGCGCGAGCGGATTCGCTTCGGGTTCGAGGTCGAACACGGACACGTTCGTCGAGATGCGCGGCAGCACCATGTCGCCGGAGATCAGCACGCCGTCCGCTTCGCTGTGCAGCGCGCAATGTTCAGGCGAATGACCGAAGCCGGTCACGACACGCCACGTACGCGCGCCGATCGTCACCGCGTCGCCTTCACGCAAGCGCCGGTAGCGCGGCGGCACGGCCGGCACGAGATCCGCGTAGTAGCTGCGGCGGTTGCGCAGCTTGTCGAGCGCGGCCGGATCGGTCAGCCCGTGGCGCGCGAAGTGATCGGCGGCGGCCGCGCCGCCCGCGTTCGAGCCGTTGCCGGCCGCCATCAGGCAGCCGAACATGTATTCGCCGAGCGTCATCCACAACCGCACGTTCCAGCGGCCCTTGTCGCCGCCTTCGCACAGCCAGTTCGCGAGGCCGAAGTGATCGGGGTGGCAGTGCGTGACGAGCACGCGCAGCACGGGCAGGCCGTCGAGATGCGTGTCGAAGATCTGCTCCCAGTGCGTGCGGATCGCATCCGACGAGATCCCGCAATCGACGATCGTCCAGCCGGCCTGCCCGTCGATCTCGTCGCGCAGCAGCCAGAGGTTGATGTGATCGAGCGAGAACGGCAGCGGCATGCGCAGCCAGCGCACGCCGGGCGCGACCTCGAACGTGTCGCCCGCGGCAGGCAGCGTGTCGGCGAAGGGATAGTCGAGTTGGTGTTCCAGTGCGTTCATCGGTGGGGCGTCTCGTCGTTATCGGTGCGAATGCGCGCCGGCGGCAGGCCGTGGCGGGCGTTCCGTCGATTCTATCGCCGTCCCGAGGAACGCGTGCCCGGCGGCCAGCGCCCCGTCAAAAAAAGTTCGTGCCAGAATCGGTTCCGTACCCGTATCTTTACGCGAAGATGCACCGAACGGCACCCAACGGCAGACAACCCGCCGCCAGCCGGCCGGCCGCGCAACGCCGCGAAGTCCTTGAACCGCCCGCTTGGGCGCTAAAATGGCGAGTGCTTACAGCCCCTCCCGAACGAGCCTGCACGCGATGAATCACTTCCCCAAACTGCTGTCTTCGCAGATCGGTTTCGACGTCGCGCAGACGATGCTCGAAAACTTCGACCGCCACTACCGGATCTTCCGCGAGGCGGCCGTCGAAGCGAAGACGCTGTACGAGCATGGCGACTGGCACGGGCTGCAGCGGCTCGCGCGCGAGCGGATCACGTCGTACGACGATCGCGTGAAGGAATGCGTCGAGGTGCTGGAAGACGAATACGACGCGGAGAACATCGACGACGAAGTGTGGCAGCAGATCAAGCTGCACTACATCGGCCTGCTCACGTCGCACCGCCAGCCCGAGTGCGCGGAGACCTTCTTCAATTCGGTGTGCTGCAAGATCCTGCACCGCTCGTACTTCAGCAACGATTTCATCTTCGTGCGCCCGGCGATCTCGACCGAGTATCTCGAGAACGACGAGCCGGCCGCGAAGCCGACCTATCGCGCGTACTATCCGGGCACCGACGGGCTCGCGACCACGCTCGAGCGGATCGTCACGAACTTCCAGCTCGAGCCGGAATTCGACGATCTCACGCGCGACATCGCGTGCGTGATGCAGGCGATCCACGACGAATTCGGCCACTTCGACGAAGCACCGAATTTCCAGATCCACGTGCTGTCGTCGCTGTTCTTCCGCAACAAGAGCGCATACATCGTCGGCCGCATCATCAACGCCGACCGCGTGCTGCCGTTCGCGGTGCCGATCCGCCACGTGCGCCCGGGCGTGCTCTCGCTCGACACCGTGCTGCTGCGCCGCGACCAGCTGATGATCATCTTCGGCTTCTCGCACTCGTATTTCCTCGTCGACATGGGCGTGCCGTCCGCGTACGTCGACTTCCTGTGCACGATCATGCCCGGCAAGCCGAAGGCGGAAATCTACACGTCGGTCGGCCTGCAGAAGCAGGGCAAGAACCTGTTCTATCGCGACCTGCTGCACCACCTGTCGCATTCGAGCGACCGCTTCATCATCGCGCCCGGGATCAAGGGCCTCGTGATGCTCGTGTTCACGCTGCCGTCGTTCCCGTACGTGTTCAAGATCATCAAGGATCACTTCCCGCCGCCGAAGGA
Source organism: Burkholderia sp. Ac-20345 (assembly GCF_017104825.1). Classification (NCBI taxonomy): domain Bacteria; kingdom Pseudomonadati; phylum Pseudomonadota; class Betaproteobacteria; order Burkholderiales; family Burkholderiaceae; genus Burkholderia; species Burkholderia sp. Ac-20345. The sequence continues at coordinate 21,717 of NZ_JAAGPO010000133.1, forward strand.
GACGACGCGCGCGCAGATCATGGAGAAGTACCAGCTCGTGAAGCGCCACGACCGCCTCGGGCGGATGGCCGACACGCTCGAGTATTCGAGCGTCGCGCTGCCGATCGCGCGGCTCGACCACGCGCTCGTGCGCGAGCTGGAAAAGGAAGTGCCGTCACTGCTGGAATACGAGGACGGCAATCTCGTGATCGAGCACCTGTACATCGAGCGCCGGATGACGCCGCTCAACCTGTACCTGCAGAACGGCTCCGATACCGACGTCGAGCACGGCGTGAAGGAGTACGGCAACGCGGTGAAGGAGCTGATGAAGGCGAACATCTTCCCCGGCGACATGCTGTACAAGAACTTCGGCGTCACGCGCCACGGCCGCGTCGTGTTCTACGACTACGACGAGATCGAGTACCTGACCGACTGCAACGTGCGCCGCGTGCCGCCGCCGCGCAACGAGGAAGACGAGATGTCCGGCGAACCGTGGTATACCGTCGGCCCGCACGACATCTTTCCGGAGACCTACGGGCCTTTCCTGCTCGGCGACCCGCGCGTGCGCGACGTCTTCATGAAGCATCACGCGGACTTTTTCGATCCCGCGCTGTGGCAGGCCAGCAAGGACAAGCTGATACAGGGCGAATTGCCCGACTTTTATCCGTACGACACCGCGCTGCGCTTTTGCATGCGCTACCCCGCGCGCTTCGGCGCGACGGACCAGAATGATGGTGCAGGCGACGCGCAGCGCGCCGCCTGACGCCCACGACACCGCACCGATTGCGACCTGATTTCCGTCAACGGAATCCACACCGATGAACACCCAAGACAATCCGCTTTCACACCTGTTCGACAACAACGACGCCTGGGTCAAGCACAAGCTCGAAGACGACCCGCAATTCTTCGCGCGTCTCGCCGACCAGCAGGCGCCGGAATATCTGTGGATCGGCTGCTCGGATTCGCGCGTGCCCGCGAACGAGATCATCGGCCTGCCGCCGGGCGAAGTGTTCGTCCACCGCAATATCGCGAACGTGGTCGTGCACAGCGACCTGAACTGCCTGTCGGTGATCCAGTTCGCGGTCGACATCCTGCGCGTGAAGCACATCATGGTCGTCGGCCACTACGGCTGCTCGGGCGTGAACGCCGCCCTGCTCAACCGCCGCGTCGGCCTCGCCGACAACTGGCTGCATCACGTGCAGGACGTGCGCGAGCGCCACGCGGCGCTGCTCGACGAATGGCCGGTGGGCGAAGCGCGCTATCGCCGCCTGATCGAGCTGAACGCGATCGAGCAGGTCGTCAACGTGTGCCGCACGACGATCGTCAACGATGCGTGGGCGCGCGGCCAGTCGCTCACCGTGCACGGGCTCGTGTACGGCGTGCACGACGGCCGGATGCGCAACCTCGGGATGGCCGTGTCGAACTTCGAAGCGCTCGGCGAGACCTACACGCGCTGCGTGGCCGCACTCACCGCCGGCGGCGAGCATGCACCGGCCAACGACATGATCGCGGCAGACGCCGCGCGGCTCGAAGGCGTCGCACAGGCTGTCGCCGCCACGCTGAAGCCGTGCGACGACGCGAAGTAACACCGCTGGCTGCGCGACGGCAGCGGCGCCGGCGCGCAGCCGCGCGCCCCATCGAACGGATCTGATCCCGGCGCCGCCGCCAAGGCGGCGCCAAGCACAGGAGCGACGGGCATGAAAACCGCATTGATCGTCGGAGCATCGCGCGGCCTCGGCCGCGAATTCGTCCGCCAATACCGGCGCGACGGCTGGAACGTGATCGCCACCGCGCGCGACGACGCCTCGCTCGACGCGCTGCGCGCGCTCGGCGCTCAGGCCCATGCGCTCGACATCACGCAGCCCGAGCAGATCGCGGCGCTCGGCTGGAAGCTCGACGGCGAGCGGCTCGATGCGGCCGTGCTGGTGTCGGGCGTGTACGGGCCGCGCACCGAGGGCGTCGAGACGGTCACCGCCGAGGATTTCGACGCGGTGATGCATACGAACGTGCGCGGGCCGATGCAGTTGCTGCCGATCGTGCTGCCGCTCGTCGAGGACGCGCGCGGCGTGCTGGCCGTCGTGTCGAGCCGGATGGGCAGCATCGCCGAGGCGACCGGCACGACCGGCTGGCTGTACCGCGCGAGCAAGGCCGCGCTGAACGACGCGCTGCGCATCGCGTCGCTGCAGACGCGCCACGCCGCGTGCATTTCGCTCCACCCCGGCTGGGTGCGCACCGACATGGGCGGCGCGCAGGCCGCGATCGATCCGGAAACCAGTGTGACCGGCATGCGCCGCGTGATCGCCGAATCCGGCGCGGACGTGTCGCAGGCAAACGGCCGTTTCTTCCAGTACGACGGTATCGAGCTGAGCTGGTAGGCAGCCGACAACCTTGCGTCGTTAATTCCCGTTTCGCATGATTTTGAACCGACCTGACACGTGCCCGTGCGGCGGCGCGTCCCCCGCTCCCGCCGGCAAAGCGCCGGCGCCCCGCTATGCGGCCTGCTGCGGCCGCTTCATCGACGGCGGCGAAGCCGCGCCGACCGCGCTCGAGTTGATGCGCTCGCGGTATAGCGCGTACGTGCTCGGCGCGACCGACTACCTGCGCGCGACGTGGGCCGCGCGCACCTGCCCGCCCGATCTCGGCACCGACCCCGAAGCGCCCGACGCGCCGCGCTGGCTCGGCCTCGCGGTCAAACGCCATGCGCCGCTCGACGAACGGCACGCGGAGGTCGAATTCGTGGCCCGCTACAAGGTCGGCGGGCGCGCTTACCGGCTCCACGAGACGAGCCGATTCGAGCGCGACGAGCACGGTTTCTGGCGCTACATCGACGGAGAAGTAAGTGAACGTTGACAAATAGTTGCTGTGTCAGACGCCGGGTAATTCCCGCATTGCACAACCCGAATTTGTCGGGCTACGATGACCTCGAATTGGTCATGTTGCATGGCAGGGCTTACGAATGGCGTTCAGCAAGGTATTGGTGGGATGGATGGCGGCTTGCGCGCTGTCGGCCGCTCAGGCCGGTACGCTGCCGAACGCCAATACGGGCACGGGTACCGGCGTCAGCGGGTCGCTCGCCCACGCCGAACGCTTCGACTACGGCGATTCGAACCTGCCGCAGGTCGCCGCCGACCTGAACGAACAGATCCTCCGCATTCCGGCCGACGCATCGGGCACCGTTACGCTCGAGGCAACGCTCTTCAAGCCGAACGGCCCCGGCCCGTTCCCGCTCGTCGTCTTCAACCACGGCAAGAACACCGGCGATCTCCATCAGCAGCCGCGCAGCCGGCCGCTCGCGTTCGCGCGCGAATTCGTGCGCCGCGGCTATGCGGTGATCGCACCGAATCGCCAGGGCTTCGCAGGCTCGGGCGGCACGTACCAGCAGGAAGGCTGCAACGTCGGCAAGAACGGCCTCGTGCAGGCGGCCGACGTCGACGCAACGGTGCGCTACATGTCGCGCCAGTCGTATGTCGATGCGTCGCGCATCGTCGTCGCCGGCACGTCGCACGGCGGCCTCGTATCGGTCGCGTACGGCACCGAAGCCGCACCGGGCGTGCGCGGCATCATCAACTTCTCCGGCGGGCTGCGCCAGGACCTCTGCGACGGCTGGCAGAAAAACCTCGTCGACGCGTTCGACCAGTACGGCGCGCGCACGGCCGTGCGGTCGCTGTGGCTGTACGGCGACAACGATTCGGTGTGGACGCCCGGGCTCGTCGCGCAGATGCACGACGCGTACGTATCGCACGGCACGCAGGCCCGGTTCATCGATTTCGGCCGCTACAAGGACGACGCACACCGGCTGATCGTCGATCGCGACGGCGTGCCCGTGTGGTGGCCGGCCGTCAACGCGTTCCTCGCGCAACTGAACCTGCCGACCTCGGTGCGCTACGCGGTCGCGAACCCGCACGAGCCGAAGGCGAGCGGCTATGCGTCGATCGACGCGGTCAATGCGGTGCCGTTTGTCGACGAAGCCGGCCGCGAAGGCTATCGCCGCTTCCTGAACCAGCATCCGAGCCGCGCGTTCGCGGTGTCGTCGGAAGGCGCATGGTCGTGGGCCGAAGGCGGCGACGACCCGATGGCGCTCGCGCTCGACAACTGCGCGAAACAAGATGCGGGCGCTTGCCGGCTGTATGCGGTCAACGACCGGGTCGTGTGGAACACGACGCAGACTGCCGACAACGACGACAGCAACGCACGCGGCACCGATACGCCGGCGCTGGCTTCGCGTTGACGAACGGCGGCCTTCGCCGCCGTTTTTCGTTTTCCCTCCCCCTTTTTCGTTTCTTCGCAGTCGCGCTGCGTGCAGCGTTCGCGGCCGACGTCGCGGACCGTGGCACGCACCGCATGCCGGCGTGAACACGCCGTCTGGCCGCGCCATGCCCCGGGTGCCCTTCCTCGCCCGCTTGCGTTCTTTCTTTCCGATCACGTGGGGGCCACATCGTCCCGCGCCGCCTTCTCTCCCTTCGCGCCCCGATTTCTCACCCCGCCGCGCCGCCCGGCCCACGATTTTTTTTGGTTGGGGGGTCTCACTCGAACGTCGTCATCTGCGCGCATTTCGGGACATCTGAACCGTACCGTTCCGAGCCGCCCCGATCTGCGCCGAACTCCCGTCCGGCAAGGCTTTGCGGCGTTTGTAACCGGTAGTGCAACGGGTCGCGGAACACGCTAATCTCAGCGCGATTCGTGTCTCGCCGCGCGGCATCCCGTCGATGCCGCGCAGCCGTTTTATCCCCCGGAGCCGCCTTGAGTACGCCAGCCACCGACGACTGGGTCGCGCGCAGCCTGCGCGCGGTCTGGCATCCCTGCACCCAGATGAAGCATCACGAGCGCCTGCCGCTCATCCCCGTCGCGCGCGGCGCGGGCCTGTGGCTGTACGACCGTGACGGCCGCCGCTACTTCGATGCGATCAGCTCGTGGTGGGTCAACCTGTTCGGCCATGCGAACCCGGACATCAACGCCGCGCTGAAGGACCAGCTCGACACGCTCGAGCACGCGATGCTCGCCGGCTGCACGCACGAGCCGGCGATCGAGCTCGCGGAGCGGCTGCACGCGCTCACCGCGCGCACGCTCGGCCATGCGTTCTTCGCGTCGGACGGCGCGTCGGCGGTCGAGATCGCGCTGAAGATGAGCTTCCACGCGTGGCGCAACCGCGGCCGCGCGAACAAGCAGGAATTCGTCTGCGTAGCGAACAGCTATCACGGCGAGACGATCGGCGCGCTCGGCGTGACCGACGTCGCGCTGTTCAAGGACGCGTACGACCCGCTGATCCGCCATGCGCACGTCGTCGCGTCACCCGACGCACGCGGCGCGCTGCCGGGCGAAACGGCCGCCGACGTCGCGGGCCGCGCGCTTGCCGACGTGCGGCGCCTGTTCGTCGAACGCGGCGACCGGATCGCCGCGCTGATCGTCGAGCCGCTCGTACAGTGCGCGGCCGGCATGGCGATGCACGATCCGTCGTATGTACGCGGGCTGCGCGCGCTGTGCGACGAATTCGGCGTGCACCTGATCGCCGACGAGATCGCGGTCGGCTGCGGCCGCACCGGCACCTTCTTCGCGTGCGAGCAGGCCGGTATCTGGCCCGATTTCCTGTGCCTGTCGAAGGGCATCAGCGGCGGCTACCTGCCGCTGTCGCTCGTGCTCACGCGCGACGACGTGTTCGCGGCGTTCTACGACGACGACACGACGCGCGGCTTCCTGCACTCGCATTCGTACACCGGCAACCCGCTCGCGTGCCGCGCGGCGGTCGCGACGCTCGACCTGTTCGCACGCGACGACGTGCTCGCGGCCAATGCCCGCAAGTCGGCGACGATGCGCGCGGCGCTCGCGCCGCTCGACGCACACCCGCAGGTACGCCACCTGCGCGAGCGCGGCACGCTGTTCGCATTCGACGTTGCGCTCGACGGCGACGCGGCGCGCGGCTTCTCGCGTCGCTTCTTCGAACGCGCACTGGAACGCGAGATGCTGCTGCGCCCGATCGGCACGACCGTGTACCTGATGCCGCCGTACGTGATGACCGACGACGACATCGCATGGCTCGCGCAAAGCACGCGCGACACGCTCGATGCAACGCTGGAGGAAATCGCACGATGACCAACCCTCTGCTCGATACCCTGCAACGCGGCCTCGCCGATCTCGACGCGCAAGGCCTGCGCCGCGTGCGCCGCACCGCCGACACCGCGTGTGATGCACATATGACTGTCGACGGTCGCGAGATCGTCGGCTTCGCAAGCAACGACTATCTCGGCCTCGCCGCGCATCCGGCGCTCGTCGCCGCGTTTGCCGAAGGCGCGCAGCGCTACGGCTCCGGCAGCGGCGGCTCGCACCTGCTCGGCGGCCATTCGCGTGCGCACGCGACGCTCGAAGAAGAACTCGCGGCCTTCTCGGGCGGCTTCTCCGACGCGCCGCGCGCCCTGTACTTCAGCACCGGCTACATGGCGAACCTCGCCGCGATGACCGCGCTCACCGGCAAGGGCGCGACGATCTTCTCCGACGCGCTGAACCACGCGTCGCTGATCGACGGCATGCGGCTGTCGCGCGCGAACGTCCAGGTCTATCCGCATGCGGACACGGCCGCGCTCGCCGCGCTGCTCGACGCATCCGATGCCGAAACGAAGCTGATCGTCAGCGACACCGTGTTCAGCATGGACGGCGACCTCGCGCCGCTGGCCGAACTCGTCGCGCTGGCCGAACGCCACGGCGCATGGCTCGTCGTCGACGATGCGCACGGCTTCGGCGTGCTCGGCCCGCAGGGCCGCGGCGCGCTCGCGGC
>NZ_JAAGPO010000134.1:0-497 GCF_017104825.1 Burkholderia sp. Ac-20345
GAAAAAAAAAAACCCCCCCCCCCCCCCCCCCTCCTCCCTCGAGCACATCACACAAAATATTCTACTATACTCAGATAGTCGTCTACGAGCTCGCGTATCCGTCCTTGATCGCTCGACATTTCTCGTCATCTATTGTGAGTGGACTATATCACGTATCTCGTATAACACGCATCCAGTTAGGCGCTGCTTGATCATAGCTGTTCCTCTCCACGGATCTGTGATCATATCTCTACTAAGTCACATGATGTGTATGAGTCCTACATCTAATGCTGTCGAAGATATGATTGTATAGATGATCTTTGCCTACAGTCTAGTAGGTACTTAGTGTGTAGCTTCGTCGTGTCATATGTGAGAATCGAATAGAGTACGTATCGTGTCATAGATCGAGTTCGCGTGCGAGTAGTCATTACTTTTTTCATAATTCAAATCCACCAATCTATATTTCTATTTTTTTTTTTTTTAATGACCCGGCCCCCACCGAGACCTACACGATAGAT
>NZ_JAAGPO010000135.1:0-237 GCF_017104825.1 Burkholderia sp. Ac-20345
TGCTACATGATGTGTTCATGACAGTGGAGATCAGAAGAGTGTTGCGAATGATCATGCAGGATCACGATTCTGATTACTGTGGGCTTCATGTACAGTAGATGCTGGAGGGTGCTGGGAGTAGATGGGAACGATGGATAATAAGTGTCTAATGAACATGGTGCAGACTGAAAAGGCACTGAACGTGAGAATGTGGTTCGATGGCTGGTGTGGCAGGCCTAAAGTGTTGTTTTTTTTTTT
>NZ_JAAGPO010000136.1:0-28939 GCF_017104825.1 Burkholderia sp. Ac-20345
TTGCCGCCCTCGCCCCGCACTTCGCGCGACGCATCGCCGCCGAGGTCCGGCCGGTGGCCGGCGCGCAGGTGCGCACGACGCTGGATGCTTCGCTGCAGCACTTCGCGCGTGACACGCTGATGCGCGCGCTGACCGAACTCAACGCGCCCGCGCACCGGCGCAACGTGCAGGACGGCGCGGTCGTCGTGATCGACAACGCAACCGGCGAGATTCGCGCCTGGGTCGGATCGTCCGGCGCGCTGTCGAGCGCGCGCGACGTCGATGCCGTGCTTGCGCCGCGCCAAGCCGGCTCGACGCTCAAGCCGTTCCTGTATGCGCAGGCGATCGACGAGAAACGGCTGACGGCCGCGTCGCTGCTCGACGATGCGCCGATCAACCTCGCCACCGGCGGCGGCCTGTACATCCCACAGAACTACGACAAGGATTTCAAGGGCTGGGTGAGCGTGCGCAGTGCGCTCGGCGGCTCGCTGAACGTGCCGGCGGTGCGCACGCTCGTCCTCGTCACGCCGCACCGCTTCGCGCGCACGCTGACCGCGCTCGGCCTGCCGCTTGCGCAGGAAGGCGACTACTACGGCTTCAGCCTCGCGCTCGGCAGTGCGGACGTCACGCTGCTGTCGCTGACCAACGCATACCGCGCGCTCGCGAACGGCGGCGTTGCCCGCAAGGCCATCGACCGGCCCGCGCCGGCACCGGCATCCGGCGCGGTGGCGGCTGCGCAAGCGGACGCCGGCACGCGCGTGTTCAGCGAGACGGCCAGCTTCGTCGTGACCGACATCCTCTCCGACAACAACGCGCGCGTGCGCACGTTCGGCTTCGACAATCCGCTCGCGACGCGCTTCTTCTCGGCGGTCAAGACCGGCACGAGCAAGGACATGCGCGACAACTGGACCGTCGGTTTCACGTCGCGCTATACGGTCGGCGTGTGGGTCGGCAATGCGGACGGCGCGCCGATGTGGGACGTGTCGGGCGTCACGGGTGCGTCGCCGGTGTGGTCGGCCGTCGTCGGCTATCTGCACCGCGACCAGCCGAGCCATGCGCCGCGCGCGCCGGCCGGCGTCGAGACGCGCCGCATCACGTTCGAACGCGATATCGAACCGTCCCGCAACGAGTGGTTCATCGCGGGAACGGCGGTCGACACGATCCGGCTCGCCGCCCCCGTCACGCCGGGCAAGGACGGTGCACGCGCGCCGCTGACGATCGGGACGCCGACCGACGGCACGATTTTCGCGATCGATCCGGACATTCCGCCGAAGAACCAGCGGATCTGGTTCGAGCGCTCGGCCGGGCGCGCGACGAAGTTCGCGTGGCGGCTCGACGACAAGGTGATCGGGCATGCCGATCGCATCGCGTGGATGCCGTGGCCGGGCCGGCACCGGCTCGAACTCGTCGACGCGCGCGGCAATGTGGCCGACGCGATCAGCTTCGAGGTGCGCGGCGCGTTCGCGAAGGCGGCGGCGCGCAAGCCCTGAACGTGTGAGTGCGTGAGCCGGCGTTACTCGCCGGCCGCGTTTGCCTTCCGCGGCTTCGACCAGCAGCCTGCCGTATGCGGCGCATTCGTACGCGGTTCTTTCGAGGCCCTGAAGACGCGCGTGCAGATGGTCGTGAAGCACGTTGCGGGGTCGACGCGCAATCCATTGTGTGTCGTGATGGATTGGGTCGACAATATCGAGCACGCGATGCATTCGGACACCGACGACAAACCGACGCAGGCCGATTCCGGGGTCGACAAGAATGACAACCGAAACCGAGGGAAAGCTGCTCCGGTACGGCGTACAGATCGTCCCGCTCTTCCTGGGACTGTATTCGGGCGATGCGCTGTGGGATGCCTATCTGCATGGCGGCACCCTGGAGTGTCACCAGCCTCGAATGCGCCCCATGACGTGCTGGTGGATCACGCCGGATATGGGCGAGCACTATCAGAGGCTGTTCAGCGGCCATTGGCACACGCTCGTGCTCAGCATCGTACTGAGCCTGTTGCTCGCCTACGTGATGGCGCCGGCCCGTCCACCGCGCACCTGACGCCCGCTACCGGCAAAGCCGGGCAGCGCACGACACGCTCGACGGCAGGCCGCCCCCGGCCGCAAGCGGCGCAAACGGGCAAGCAGCGCCCCGATTCGCGACCTAGAATGTGAACGGCACCGCATCTTCGGCGCCGACCGGTTGCCCCACTCCCCTCAAGGCCCGCGACCATGAACCTTCGCCCCAGGCGCTTCATCCGCCCCGCGCTGGGCACGCTCTGCCTCGCCACCCTCGCGACGCTTCAGGCGTGCAACGGCGATGCCTGCTTCGGCGTGGATGTCTGCTTCAACAACAACACGCAGACCGTCGCGATCTCGGGCACGGCCGCGACGGGCGACGCGCTCGCCAGTGCGCAGGTGACGGTCAGCTGCGCGGCGGGCTCGGCGACGACGCTGACGGACGGCGGCGGCAACTACCGCGTGACGGTCAATGCCGCGCTGCCGTGCGTGATCACCGTGACGTCGGGCGGCACGAGCCTGCATTCGCTTGCCTACGCGGGCGGCACGTTCAATACGACGCCGGAGACCGAACTGATGCTGGTCTATCTCGCCGCCCAGCTCGGTACGAACACGGCCACATTGATCGGCAATTTCCAGGGGAATACGCGCTACCAGCAGGCGATGAACAGCTCGAACACCGTACAGGCCGCGCAATCGGCCGTGGTGACGAACCTGCAGCAGCGCTATTCGGTCACGCTCGCGGCGCCGGCGTTCCTGACCACGTCGTTCACGGTCGGGCAACCGGGTGTCGACAGCGATCTCGTCGCACTCGCGAAAGCCGGCGCGATCGACTCGAACGGGATGCCGGATCCGGTTGCCATTTCGCTGCTGACGCAGGCCGGCGCGGCACATCCGCTGTAAGCGGCCGGCGACGGGAAGAAAATCGCCTGGTATCGGGCGTCAGGCGCGCGTGTCGGGCTCGCCGTCGGCCAGCAACGCCCACCGTTCGTGGTCGCGCCACTCGCCGCCGATGCGCAGATAGCGCGGCGAAAACCCCTCTTTCGTGAAACCGAGCCGCCGAACCAGCGCAATCGACGCGTGGTTGCCGGGCTGGATGTTCGCTTCGAGCCGATGCAGCCCGAGTTCGCCGAACGCGACGCCGATCGCCGCGCGCAGCGCCTCGGTCATCAGCCCCTTGCCGCTGAACGCCACCATGCCGTAGTACCCGAGATACGCGCTCTGAAACACGCCGCCGACGATCTCGTTGAGGTTCACCACGCCGACCACCGCCCCGGACGTGCGTTCGCGCGCGACGAGGCCGACGTTCGGCCCCGTCAGGCAGCGGCCGAACCACTGGTCGAATCCCGCCTGGTCGGTGAACGAGTCGACCCACGGCAGATGGTGGCTCCGGCTCGCACGGTTGGCGGCGATCAGGTCGGCGGCGTCGGTTCGGGCGACGCAGTTCAGCAGGATCGGGTTCATGGGTCGGTCGACAGCCGGCACTTATGCAGCCTCTCCGCGCCCGCACACGACGGGCGCGGCCTGCGCCTGCTGCTGCGACAGGTACCGCAGCAGCTTGGTGACCATCCACACGACGATGCACGACAGCGCGACGAAAAACACCGCGAGCGGCGTCAGCACGTGAATCGACACGAAACCGGCCAGCCCCATCATCGCCGACGACACGAGCAGCAGCGCGCATCCGAGGATCGCGCTCGTCAGGCCGGCGATATGCGGAAACAGCGAATTGCCCTTCGCCATCAGCGTCGGGTACATCGCGCCCGCGCAGAAACCCATCACGAGTACCGGCGTCGCGAGCGTCCACACCCGCAGCCCGACGGTCAGCGCCAGCACCAGCATCGCGACCGACGCGCCTGCCATCACGCGCGCGCCGATGCGCAGCCGTTGCTCGGCGCTCGGCAACCCGGGCCGGTGAATCCGGTTCGACAGGCCGCCGAGGAAATACATCAGCCCGATCCCGAGCGCGAGATAGCCGAAGAAGGTCGGCGGCTTGTGCAGCGTGGTCTGCACCATGAACGGCCCGACGATGTTGAACACGAGCAGGATGCTGTAGCACAGCCCTTGTGCGAGGAAGCAGCTCTGGAACACCGGGCTCGCCAGCACCTTGCCCGCGTTCGTCATCAGCGTGCGCGGCTCGAGATGCACCGGTTTCGGCAAGGTTTCGCGGTAACGCCACAGCAGCGCCCACATCACCAGCGAGTACACCAGCAGGAACACGAGGCACGCGCGCCAGCCGAACCATTCCTGCAGGTGCGCGCCGATCACCGGCGCGACGATCGGCGCGAGCCCCCACGCGATCGACATGTACGTAAACGCGTGCATCAGCGCCTGGCCGGAAAACGAATCGGTGATGATCGCCTTCGCAAGCAGGTTGGTGGTCGCGATCCCGAAGCCCTGCAGGCAGCGTGCCAGCACGAACGTCTCCAGGTTCTGCGCACCAAGCGACAGCAGGCAGCCGATCGTGTAGATCACGAGCCCGAACGCGAGCACGCGCTTGCGCCCGTATGCATCGGCGACCGGCCCGAAGACGAGCTGGCCGAGCGCGTAGGCGGCCATGTAGCCGGACACGCTCGACTGGATCGCCTGCGGCGTGGTCGCGAACGATCGTGCCATGTCGGGCAGCGCGGGCACGTAGATGTCGATCGCGAGCTGGCCGGCGGAAGCGAACAGGCAGATCAGGAACAGCAGGAAACGCGGCGAATTCGACTCGCGCGCGGGAGTGGGCGTGGCGTTCATGACGACTGGGAAGGATATCGGACAGCAGTGACGCAGCCGTGCGATGTTCGAAATGCGAACACGCGTGCGTCATGGCGAATCCGGTATTGTGCCCGTTGTCGGGTCGCGCAGCCGGATTCCCCTGGCGTGGACGAGGTTGAATGCCGATTGCGGCATACCCGGAAATCCGCTAACGGCGCCGCAGCGCTCGCCGGGGGCGGCGTCGCCGTCGGCGGCAAACCCGGGCGGGCTCGGCGTCCCGGTCCGCGCGGACCGGAAATGAGTACATCGCGTATTTCGTGCCGCTCGCCCCCGCCGTGCTGTCGGCACCGCCGGCACACGCCGGCGGCTTTTCATTACCGAACGCCGATCAGCACTACCTCGAATCAATACTGCGCCTGATCCGTCGGATTCCTGAACAGCTGCTTCATTTCCGCCGACAGCGGATAGTTGAGGCTCACGCCCTTCGGCGGAATCGGCTGCGTGAACCACTGGTTGTAGAGCTTCTCGGCCGCGCCCGACGTCTGCATCTTCGCGATCACGCCGTCGACGACATGCTTGAACGCCGGATCGTCCCTGCGCATCATGCACGCGTAGTTCTCGTGGACGAGCGGCGTGCCAGTCACCGCGTACGCGCCCGGGTTGCGGTCCTTGGCGATCTCGCCGTACAGCAGCGGCTCGTCCATCACGAACGCCACCGCGCGCCCGGTCGTGACGTTCATGAACGCCTCGGCGTGATCCTTCGCGCTGATGATCGTCATGTTCATCGCCTTCTCTTCGTTGAGCTTGCGCAGCAGGCGCTCGTCCGACGTGCCGGCCGTCGTCGCGACCGTCTTGCCGGCCAGGTCCGCGAAATCCTTCACGCCTGAATCCTTGCGCGTACTGAAGCGGATGCCGTAAAGAAAGATGCTGTTGGAAAACGCGGCCTGCTTCTGCCGTTCGAGCGTGTTCGTCGTCGATCCGCATTCGAAATCGATCGTCCCGTTCTGCAGCAGCGGAATCCGGTTCTGCGACGTGATCGGGATTTCCTTCACCGAGAGGTTCGGCAGGTTCAGCTCCGTCTTCAGCTGGTCGATGATGCGCGAGGCGATGTCGCGCGAATAGCCGATGTTCTTCTGCTGGTTGTCCGAATACGAGAACGGTACCGACGATTCGCGAATGCCCAGCGACACGACGCCCGTGTCCTTGATCTTCTTCAGCGTGCCGGTGAGGGCCTGCGCGTGCGCGGTACCCGCCAGCGCACAGGACAGCGCGACGGCCAGCCAGCGTAAGCGGCGATCCATGCTTTTCTCCTGACGAAACGTTGATCGAATCGCGATCGTACGCCCGACAAAATTCGCGTCGCATCAGGGAAAGCGTAAACAACCTTCCACCCTGACCGCGGTTTGAAAGACGTTTGCGGTGCCGCGCAAACCGGCCCGCGCCGCGCATTTCGCCCGACCTGCCGCGCACGGGCTCGCCCCGCCTTCTGTGCCACACGTTCCAAACGCGCGTTCATGCTGCAACGCACCAACGTAATCGTTTGCGCCCGCCCCGTTTTTTCTCGTGAAACGTACTCAAGAAGCCGCCGCGACGGCCGTTACCCAGTGCATGGCGCGACGCAGCAACCATGCCGCGACCGCCAGACAAAAAAGACAAGGTCCGGGTCAGCCGGACCAGCGCCACCGCCGGCACGACGGTTATCTACGAGGATCGAGTTTCACCATGAGAACCAAGCCTTTCAATTTTGCGCTGGCGCGCTCCGCACACGCGCGCATGCTCGCCGGCATGCTGTCCGCCGCCGCCCTCCTGCCCCTCGCCGGTTGCGGCGGAGGCGGCGGTGACGGCAGCAACCCGTCTTCTTCCAACGCGGCGCCCGCCCCGACGCCCGCTCCCCCCACACCGACGACCCCACCCGCCTCGACCGGCAGCAATGCATGCACGACGCAGCAGGCCGCCGTGCAGATGGCGGCACAGACCGCGCCGGCCGAACCGCCGGTCGATCACCTGATCGTCAAGCTGAAGACGCTGACGGCCACGCGTGCGATGGCGGCCATCGACAACGGGACGCGGCTCGACGCCGTGATCCAGCGTTCGATGACGCGCTGGACGGCGCCGGTCGCCGGTAGCGCACGTGCGTATGCGAGCACGGTCGGGCAAGCGACACCGAACGTGCAGGTCGAACGGACGATCTCGAACGGCGCCGCCGTGCTGTCGCTCGGCCAGCGCATGGCCGCCACCGATGCAGCCGCGCTCGCGCAGGCATTCGCAGCCGATTCGGATGTCGACTACGCGGAACCGGATCACCCGATGCAGATCCGCGACACGCCGAGCGATCCGCTCTACAACCAGCAGTGGTACCTGTCCGATCCGACGGCCGGTATCGACCTGCCGCCCGCATGGAACGTGACCAAGGGTTCGCCGACCGTCGTCACGGCCGTGCTCGACACCGGCTATCGGCCGCATGGCGACCTCGTCGGCAACCTGCTGTCCGGCTACAGCTTCATCAGCAACGTGAACACCAGCAACAACGGCCTGACACGCGGCCCCGATGCAACCGACCCGGGTGACTGGGTCACGCAGCAGGAACTCGACAACGCCAACGGTCCGTTCTATCACTGCGCGCTCCAGCCGAGCGACAGCAGCTGGCACGGCACACGCGTGATGGGCGTGATCGGCGCGACCGCCAACAACGGCACCGGCGTCGCCGGCGTGTCGTGGCTCGGCCAGATCCTGCCGGTTCGCGTGCTCGGCAAGTGCGGCGGCACGACGAGCGACATCGCCGACGGGATGCGCTGGGCAGCCGGCATTCCGGTGAGCGGCGTACCGAACAACCCGCGGCCGGCGAAGGTCATCAACCTGAGCCTCGGCGGTGTCGGCGCGTGCAGCACGACGTTCCAGCAGGCAATCGACGACGTGAACGCGAAGGGCGTGACCGTCGTCGTCGCAGCAGGCAACGACGGCCTGTCGACCGGGCTCGACCAGCCCGCGAACTGCCGCGGCGTGATCAGCGTCGGCGCAACCGACGCAACGGGTCGCCGCGCTTCGTTCAGCAACTTCGGCGCCGATGTCGCGCTGAGCGCGCCGGGCGTCAACATCCTGTCGACGTCGAATACCGGTACCACGACGCCGGGCTCGGACACCTACGGCCTCGCGAACGGCACCAGCCTCGCGACGCCGCAGGTATCGGGTGTCGCCGCGCTGATGCTATCGGTGAACGGCAACCTCACGCCCGCGCAGATCCAGCAGAAGCTGCAGGGCGGCACGCGCACGACCAAGCTCGCAGCCGGCACGTCGTGCACGGCGATGCCGGCGGGCTCGGGCATCCTCGATGCAGGGGCCGCCGTCGCATCGGCAAACTGATACGCCCCCCTGCTTCGACCCGGCCGCGCACATGCCGATATCGCATGCGCGCGGCCGTTTCATTGGCGGCGATCCGGCGCTGCGTCGCGCACACATTACCCCGATTACGTTTCTCGAAATAACGACTGACAAAAGGGTTGACGCTTCGCACAGCGACCCATTACCATCGCTCCCGTCTAATTACATGGAGTGTTCTGTGAACACCGATGCGAGTTGTAGTTGGTCCTTGACCAACTTGACTGCTGCCTGAGGAAAACGCGCAGAGCCTCGTCGTCTGCCGCATCCCGGGAAGCAGGATGCGGCGTCCTTCCGGCCTGACTGGCCAGATCTCCCGCCGAATTTTCTAAGTTGTCGAATGCACGCGACGCGCCGTCGCGCGCGTGCGTTCGTGTTGCGCGCAGCGTTAGCCGCGTGCACTTTCCGTTCGCGTGCCGTCCGGCCGCGCGCCTTCGTGCGTGCGTCGCTGTCGATCGCCCGTGCCGACTATCCGCAACCGACAGGAGTGCAGATGAACTCAGACGACAGTAGTCGATTACCGCTCGCCGGTGCGACGCTGCGCATCGCCCCTCCGGCCGCACCGCACGCGCCGGCGAGCATTCCCGCCTTCACCGATCCACAGCCGATCGCGCCTGACGCGACGCGGCGGGGAGCGCTCGTGCGTCGATAACGTCACGGCCGCTCCCCGCCCGCCGCCTCGTGCGCAAGGAGCGACTCATGACAACACGACACAACACATCGCAAAAGAAGCAGCGTGGCTTCATCAAGGCCGGCGCCGGCCAGCAGAACGAAGCACGCATCATGCGCGCCGCGCAGGAAGCAGCCCGTCCGCTCGAAGACACGCTGAAGTCGCTGAACACCAGCACGCGCGGCCTCACCTACGCGCAGGCCGCCGATCGCCTGCAGCACTACGGCCCGAACGAAATCGCGCACGACAAGCCGCCGCACTGGACCCGCCAGTTGCTGCTCTCGTTCCACAACCCGTTCGTCTACGTGCTGCTGGTGCTCGCCGCCATCAGCTTCTTCACCGACGTCTACTTCGCAGCCCCCGACGATCGCGACTACGTCGGCATGACGATCCTGCTGACGATGGTCACGATCAGCGCGCTGCTGCGCTTCGTGCAGGAATTCCGTTCGCTGCGCGCGGCCGAGAAGCTGAAGGCGATGGTCCGCACCACGGCGACCGTGCAGCGCGCGGTGACCGACACGTCCGAACCGTCGCGCCGCGAAGTGCCGATGCGCGAAGTCGTGGCCGGCGACATCGTGCACCTGTCGGCCGGCGACATGATCCCGGCGGACGTGCGCCTGCTCGCGTCGCGCGACCTGTTCATCAGCCAGGCCGTGCTGACCGGCGAGGCGTTGCCGGTCGAGAAGTACGACACGCTCGGCGCGGTCGCAGGCAAATCCGCCGACACGCGCGCGGCCGGCGCGGCGGCCGATACGTCGGCCTCGCTGCTCGATCTCGAGAACGTCTGCTTCATGGGCACCAACGTCGTCAGCGGCACGGCGACGGCCGTCGTCGTCGCGACCGGCGAAGACACCTACTTCGGTTCGCTCGCACGCAACGTCGTGAGCCACAAGCGCATCGAGACGAGCTTCGACCGCGGCGTCTCGAGCGTGAGCTGGCTGCTGATCAAGTTCATGTTCGTGATGGTGCCGATCGTGTTCATGATCAACGGGCTGACCAAGGGCGACTGGCTGAGCGCGCTCACGTTCGCGCTCGCGGTGGCCGTGGGCCTCACGCCCGAAATGCTGCCGATGATCGTCAGCGCGAACCTCGCGCGCGGCGCGGTCGCGATGGCGCGCCGCAAGGTGGTCGTCAAGCGGCTGAACTCGGTGCAGAACTTCGGCGCGATGGACGTGCTGTGCACCGACAAGACCGGCACGCTCACGCAGGACAAGATCATCCTCGAGCATCACCTCGACCTGTCGGGCTACAAGGACGAGGAGATCCTGCGGCTCGGCTGGCTGAACAGCTTCCACCAGAGCGGCCAGAAGAACCTGATCGACATCGCGGTCGTCGCGCGTGCCGACGAGATCGGCGAGCGCGTGAAGCCGCAGGGCTACAAGAAGATCGACGAACTGCCGTTCGACTTCGTGCGGCGCCGCCTGTCGGTCGTCGTCGAGGACACGCGCGGCACGCACCTGCTGATCTGCAAGGGCGCGGTCGAGGAAATGCTGGCCGTGTCCACGCACGTGCAGGATGAAGACGGCGTGCGTCCGCTCGACTTCGTCGCGCGCAAGCGGCTGCTCGAACAGGCCAGCGCATACAACGAGGACGGTTTCCGCGTGCTCGTGCTCGCGACGCGCACGATTCCGCGCGGCGACGAGCGCCAGCAGTACCGCACTGCCGACGAACACGACCTCGTCGTGCGCGGCTTCCTGACCTTCCTCGATCCGCCGAAGGAATCGGCCGCGCCGGCGCTCGCCGCACTGCGTGAAAACGGCGTCGCGGTGAAGGTGCTGACGGGCGACAACCCGATCGTCACGATGAAGGTGTGCCGACAGGTCGGCCTCGAACCCGGCAAGCCGATCCTCGGCACGGAAATCGAAGCGCTCGACGACGCGACGCTCGCGCAGGTCGTCGAACGCACGACCGTATTCGCTAAGCTCACGCCGCTGCAGAAGGCGCGCATCGTCAAGGCGCTGCAGGCGAACGGCCACACGGTCGGCTTCCTCGGCGACGGCATCAACGATGCGCCCGCGCTGCGCGACGCCGACGTCGGCATCTCGGTCGACAGCGGCGCCGACATCGCGAAGGAAACCGCGGACATCATCCTGCTCGAAAAGAGCCTGATGGTGCTCGAGGAAGGTGTGATCAAGGGCCGCGAGACGTTCGGCAACATCCTGAAGTACCTGAACATGACCGCCAGCTCGAACTTCGGCAACGTGTTCTCGGTACTCGTCGCCAGCGCATTCCTGCCGTGGGAGCCGATGCTCGCGACGCAGCTGCTCGTGCTGAACCTGATCTACGACACGTCGCAGATGCTGCTGCCGTGGGACAAGATGGATCCCGAGTTCCTGAAGAAGCCGCGCAAGTGGGAAGCCGGCAACATCAGCCGCTTCATGCTGTGGGTCGGGCCGACGTCGTCGGTGTTCGACATCACGACGTACATCCTGATGTGGACGGTGTTCGGCGCGGGCGCGATGTATCACCTGAACGGCGGCACGGGCGGCCAGATCGTGATGAACTCGGGCTGGTTCATCGAGAGCCTCGTGTCGCAGACGCTCGTCGTGCACCTGCTGCGCACGCAGAAGATCCCGTTCCTGCAGAGCACGGCCGCGCTGCCGGTGCTGCTGTCGACGTTCACTGCGATCGCGATCGGCTGCTGGCTGCCGTTCTCGCCGTTCGCGGAGTCCCTCGGCTTCATGCACCTGCCGGGCACGTTCTGGCTGTGGCTCGCCGCGACGATGGTCGGCTACATCCTGCTCGCGCAGATCGTCAAGACGATCTACGTACGCCGCTACAAGCAGTGGTTCTGAAGGTCTTTGCTTGAAGCTGGCCGGCCCGCGCTCCCCTGCATGGGTCGGCCAGCTCGCCATGCACGACACAAGGTGATCCAATGAAGAGAATGCTTCCGCTCGCAGCCGCGAGCGCCCTCCTCGCGCCGTTCGATGCCCTCGCCACCCATCCGCTCGTCAGCGACGACACGGGCACGCAGGGCAACGCGAACTGGCAGTTCGAGTTCAATGCCGAGGAAACCTCGAAACAGGAAGAAAACGGCCGCCACCAGCTGTGGAACGCGACGCTCACACGCGGGTTCGGCGAACACGTCGATCTCTACGTGAACGTGCCGTACACGCATCTGCAGACGCGCACCGACGAGAACGGCGCCGGCGTCGGCGATGTCGAGATCGGCATGAAATGGCGGTTCGTCGAACGCGGTCCGCTGTCGATCGCGCTGAAGCCGAAACTGACGACGCCGACCGGCAACGACCGGCGCGGGCTTGGCACCGGCCGAGTGGGTGCCGGCGCAACGCTGCTCGCGCAGCTCGACGTCGAGCGGTTTTCGTTTCTCGCGAATGCGGGCATGACGTACCAGCCGAATCGCCAGGGCGACCTGACGTCGATCTGGGCCGTGTCGGGCGCGGCGATCTACAAGGCGACCGACAAGCTGCAGATCGTGGCCGACATCGGCACGTCACGCAACACGGCAAGCGGCCCCAGTGCGAATCCCGCCTTCGTGATCGCAGGCGCGATCTATTCGCCGAAGCCGTGGCTCGATCTCGACATCGGCTACCGGCACGGGCTGAACGACCAGACCTACGATCATTCGGTGATGGGCGGCGTGACGGTGCGGTGGTAGCGCGCGAGTGCCCGTATCGCACCGCATATCGCACCGCAAGACGACGGGCCGCTTCCAGCGGCCCGTTTTTTATTGCGCGTCGTTCGCGCCGAACAGTTGCGCGCACACCGCGCGCCCTTCGTCGGTCAGCGCGGCGCTGCCGGTGCCGTCCTCGTTCAGCGTCGTCGCGCTCAGGCCCGCGGCGTCAAGCTGCGTCAACACGCGGCGCAGCGTGCTCATCGGCAGTTGCGTGCGTTTCGCGATCTTCGGCAACGACCAGGTCTTGCCGGCCGGATCGCTCGCGGCATCGTTCAGCGTCGCGAGCGTCGCAACGAGTGCGGGATCGAGCTGGGAGTCGTCGGATTCTGAAGTCATGGATTGCGTTCGGTGAGCAAGACTGGGGCTTTCGTTCGGGCGTCCGGCACGCGATCGGGCGACCGCTGCCGGCTGCGGACACTATACCGCTTCGTCCGTCATGCATTCTTGATCGCGGCACGCATGAACGACACGAAGCGTGTGGTGACGGGATCGTCGCGGTCCGACAGCCATGCGAGCCCGACGCGCCACTTCGCGTCCTTGCCGTCGAGCGGCAACACCGTCGCGTCGCGCAGCAGATATTGCGCACGCGACGGAATGAACGCGACACCCGCGCCGGCCGCAACCGATGCGAGCACCGACTGCACGTCTTCGGCCTGCTGCGTCACGTGCGGCACGAAGCGGCGCTCGACGCACCACCGGTCGACCTGTGCGGCCAACCCTTGCCCGCGTGCGCGCTGCAACGCGATGAAGCCGATCTCGTTGAGCGTGCCGAGATCGGCCGGCACGCGCTTCAGGCCGAGATGCGGCGGCACCGCCAGCGCCAGCGCCTCGTCGATCACCTTGAACGACGACAATCCTTCGTCCGACGGCAGACGCAGGAATCCCGCGTCGAGCTTGCCCGCGCGCAACCGGCGCGTCTGCTCCGCGGACGACAGGTCGCTCAGCGTGACGGCAATGCCCGGATTCCGGCTGCGAAACTCCGCGACGAGCCGCGGGACGAGCGTCAGCACCGACAGGCAGATGCCCAGCCGCAAATGGCCGCGCTGCCCGCTCGACAGCTCGCGCGCGCGGACGAGGATCTCGTCGGCATCGCGCACCAGCGCCTGCGCGTCGGGCAGGAAGCGCTCACCGAACGGCGTCAGCTCCGCCCCGTGCCGGCCGCGCTCGAACAGCTTGCCGCCCAGGCTCGACTCGAGCGCGCCGATCTGCTTGCTCAGTGCCGGCTGGCTCATGTGCAATGCATCGGCCGCACGGCTGAAATGGCACAGATCGGTGACGGTCAGGAACGTCCTCAGCAGTTTCAATTCCATTCTTAAAAGGAATCGTAACGATCAAAACATTCATTTTACCGATCGAATGCGATGACGTTCAATACGGGCATGCCCTTTCCGGAATCACCGCCATGTCCCTTGATCCCGTGTGTGAATGTCCGCTCGACGAACCCTCGTGCGCGCCGGCCGCCATCGACGAACGCGCGGCAACGGCCGATCCGCGAGCACCGAAACGTCGTACCGAACGTGCCGACGGCCGCGGCCGCCGCTTTCGTTTCGGCGATGCGGTAGACGCGATGAGCGCGCCGAACGACGCGCCGCCGCGCCCCGTGACCGGCTCGATCGCGATCAGCTTCGCGGTGGTGTCGCGGCGGAACTGGCCGCGTTGAGCGTCGGCGCAATCGATCCACGATCGCGCCGCATACCGCGTCATATGCAGAGCGGCCGCAAGCGCGCACGCCGCCGCGCCCCGCTCCAATCGCCGGCCAGCACCGCCGCAATTCATCGAATCGCGCATCTTTTCCCGCCTTCAATCGTCATCGCACCGCGATCGACCGTATAATTTTCCGCATCCCGCTGACCGCCACGCATTCCACGCAGCCTCACCGCGCGTGAAAAGGAGACTTTCGCTTGACCGGCCTCATCGCGCGCCTGCCATTCGCCCGGACCACCCTGCTCGTCATGCTGTCGATGCTGATGTTCGCCTTCTCGACGAACGCGTCGTCCACGCCACGCAACCCGCCGACGCGCGCCACGCATGCTCATGCGCCTGCGAAGGCCGTCAAGAAAACCGTCAGGAAGAAGCCGGCCCAGCGCCACAAGAAAGCCGTCAAGCATCGCCGCCCGCGCGTCAAGCACCAGGCGGTCAAGCGTCACGCGGCGCCGGCCCCACAGCGCCGCGCCAAGCGCGCGACCGCCGTGCGCCCGCGCCCGGCCGACAAACCGCGCCTGATGGCAAGCTGCGGCTACAGCCCGCGCGCGGTCAATTCCCTGCATTCACGCGCGGCCTACGTGCTCGATGTCGACTCCGGCACGCCGCTGCTGGCCCGCAACGCGCGCACGGTGCGGCCGATCGCATCGATCTCGAAGCTGATGACGGCCGTCGTCGCGCGCGATGCCGACCGTCCGCTGAACGGCGTGCTGCGCGTCACCGCGCACGACCGCGACACGATCAAGTTCACCGGGTCGCGCCTGCAGGTCGGCTCGGAACTGTCGCGCCGCGAGATGTTCCATATCGCGCTGATGTCGTCGGAAAACCGCGCGGCCGCCGCGCTGAGCCGCGACTATCCGGGCGGGCGCGCCGCGTTCGTCAACGCGATGAACCGCGAAGCGCGCCGGCTCGGCATGCGCAATACGCACTTCCGCGAGCCGACCGGCCTGTCGCCGCACAACGTGTCGACGGCCGAGGATCTCGCGAAGCTCGTCGGCGCAGCGGCGCAGGACCCGCTGATCCGCTATTTCTCGACGGATACGTCGACCACCGTGCGCCCCGGCGACGGCGAACTGCTGTACGTGAATTCCGACCCGCTCGTCCGCTACCGCCGCCTGCCGATCCGGCTGCAGAAGACCGGCTTCATCAACGAATCGGGGCACGGCGTAGTGATGCGCATGCGTGTGAAAGGCCGCCGCGAAACGGTCGTGCTGCTCGGGGCACCGACGCGCGCGGGCGTCTCGAGCGATGCGATCAAGATCCATCGCTGGCTGTCCTGCTCGATCCAGTGAGCGCGCGGGCGGCCGGCGCGTTCACCCCAACGGAGCGATGCCATGCAGGACGAATACCGCTTTAACGCATTTGGCCGGCTACTCGCCGTCGTGCGCAAGAACGGCCGCTGGGCCGTGTTCGATCTTGGCACCGAAGGCAAGCGGCGCCCGGCCGACCTGCACATTCCGTCCGCGCTCGCCGCGGACGAACTCGCGCAATACCTCGGCGATCTGCTGCACGAGGACGCGACCCCGAGATACAGCGAAGTCGTACCGGTCCCGCTCCGCAGCGCGTAACCACCCTCCGGCCACACCTCGATCCGGCGGTCAATTCGACAGTTAAACTTGCAAGTTTAACTGTCGTGTCCTATGATCCGCCGCATGAACCCGCCACGCAAACCCGGCGTTTCCGCCGATATCGTCGCCGCTGACCTGACCCTCGCGGTCGGCCAGCTGATCCGCCGGCTCCGCTCCGAGATCGAATCCGGAGGGCTCGGCATGTCCCAGACGAGCGCGCTCGCGCGACTCCAGCGGCACGGGCCGATGACGACCGCCGATCTCGCGCGCGCCGAAGCGATGAAACCGCAGTCGATGAAGGCGACGCTTGCAAGCCTCGAGGAAGACGGTCTCGTCGAGCGCGAACCGCATCCGACCGACGGTCGCCAGATCCTGTTCCGGCTGACCGCGGCCGGCCTCGACGCACGGCTCAAGCGCAACGCCGCGAAACACAAGTGGCTCGGCGCCGCGATCGAGCAGCTCGATCCCGCAGACATCGACACGCTTGCCGCCGCGATCCCGCTGATCCGCCGCATCGGCGAGCAATGAATTCGGCCCGCGCGCGCCACGGCATGCACGCGCACGGCTTTCTTCGCCCCTTTCACGGAGTCCCATCATGAGCGCAACCCGTCTCGACACGAACACGGCACTCGTCGTCATCGACCTGCAGAAAGGCATCGTCGCCCTCCCCACCGCGCACCCGGTCGAACCGGTGATCGCGCACACCCGCGCACTGCTCGACGCATTCCGCAGCCGCGGCCTGCCGGTCGTGCTCGTCAACGTCGCGGGCGGCGCACCGGGCCGCACACAGCAGCAGGTGCGCCTGGACGCCCTCCCCGCCGACTGGGCCGAGCTCGTGCCCGAACTGGACCGGCAGCCGGGCGACCACGTCGTGACGAAAAAGACCTGGGGCGCATTCACCGGCACCGGCCTCGACGCGCACCTGAAGGCGGCCGGCGTCACGCAGATCGTGTTGACCGGCATCGCGACGAGCATCGGCGTCGAATCGACCGCACGGCAGGCCCATGAACTCGGCTACAACGTCACGCTCGCCGTCGACGCGATGACCGACCTCAACGCGGATGCGCATGTGAACAGCGTCGAGCGCCTGTTCCCGCGCCTCGGCGAGACGGGCACGACGCAGGACATCGTCGCGCTGCTCGACCAGCGCGGCGCGTGAACGACCAACACGCCCGGCCGGCGCAGGACCAATCAGCAGGCCGGCTCGATCCGTCGATCTGGAAGGTCAGCGCGGTCGCGGTGCTGGGTTCCCTGCTGTCGCAGCTGGACGCGACGATCGTCAACGTGTCGCTGTCGAGCCTCGCGACCGACCTGCACACGAGCCTCGCGACGATCCAGTGGGTGACGAGCGGCTACCTTCTCGCGCTCACGCTGGTGCTGCCGCTGAACGGCTGGCTCGTCGACCGGATCGGCGCGAAGGCGCTGTACCTGTGGTGCTTCTCGGCATTCACGCTCACGTCGGCGCTGTGCGGGCTCGCGTGGTCCGCGCCGTCGCTGATCGCATTCCGCGTGTTGCAAGGCGTGAGCGGCGGGCTGCTCGCGCCGATGGCGCAAATGATGATCGCGCGCGTCGCCGGCCAGCAGATGGCGCGCGTGATCGGCTACGTGGCCGTGCCCGTGCTGCTCGCGCCGATCCTCGGCCCGGTCGTCGCCGGCGCGATCCTGCAGCACACGTCGTGGCGGTGGTTGTTTCTCGTGAACCTGCCCGTCGGCGTGCTGGCGCTCGCGCTGGCCGCGCGGTTCCTGCCCGGCGACCGCGACGACACGCAGCCGCGCGAACTCGACTGGGTCGGACTCGCGCTGCTGTCGCCGGGGCTCGTGCTGTTCCTGTACGGGATCGAGCGGATCAACGAAGCGCTCGGCATCGCGGCGATCGTCGCGTCGGCGCTGTTGCTCGCGGCGTTCCTGCGAGTCGAAACGCGCAAGGGCGACCACGCGCTGATCGACCTTGCGCTGTTTCGCGGCAAGGTGTTCGGCGCGGCCGCGTCGACGCAGTTCCTGTCGAACGGCGCGCTGTTCGCGGGCCAGATGCTGATTCCGGTGTTCCTGATCCAGGCCTGCGGCCGCACGCCCGGAGAAATGGGCTGGCTGCTTGCGCCGATGGGCCTCGGCATGCTCGTCACGTATCCGTCGATGGGCGCGCTGACGAGCCGGTTCGGCGTGCGCCGGCTGGCCGCCGCCGGCGCATTGCTAGCGCTGTTCGCGACGCTGCCGTTCGTGTTCCTCGCGCTGACCGGCTACGATCCCTACCTGCTCGTGCCGGCGCTGTTCCTGCGCGGCATGGGCCAGAGTGCGATCGGTGCACCGTCGATTTCCGCCGCGTATGCGTCGGTCGAGCGTCGCAACCTGCCGATGGCGACGACCTCGCTCAATATCGTGCAGCGTCTCGGCGGCCCGACGTTCACGACCGTGTGCACGCTGTTCCTCGCGTGGCGGCTGCAGGCCGAATCGGTGGCAAGCGGCGGCACGCAGGCGAACGCGTATGCGTGGGCGTTCGCCCTGCTTTGCGTGCTGCACGCGGCGAGCTTCGTCACGACGCTGCGGCTGCCGTTGTGGTCGGCCGGTGCGGGAGGGCAACCCGCCGGCGCCGCGCACGCCGGTTCGCGCTGAACGCGGACATCGATCACGCTGCGCCGCGCTGCGCGCGCAGCGTCGCTATGGCAGCCACATCGGCACGATCGACACCACCAGCAGCACGCCGAGCCCGGCATTCAGCCAGCGCCACTGCCGCTCCGTGCGCAGCACGCGCGCGAACAGCAGCCCGGCGAAACACCAGAGCGACAGCGACGCCATCGCGGCCACGCCGAACGCCAGCCCGAGCAAGACGCCGAGCCGCGCCGGGCCGGATGCGAGCGCGGCGAACGACGCGGCCGCGCCGAGCGTCATCGCCCAGCCTTTCGGGTTGTGCCAGAGCATCCAGACGCCGCTGATGAACCCCTGCGGCCGATGCACCTCGGCATCGAGCCGCGGCTTGCCGCCGCGTCCGATGCGCACGGCCAGCCACACGAGATACACCGAACCGACGGCCTTCATCGCAAGTTGCAACGCAGGCAGCGCAAGCAGCACGCCGCCGAGCCCGGCCGCGGCCGCGGCGGCCATCGACGCCAGGCCGGCCGCGATGCCGGCCATCAGCGGCAGCGAACGCCGATAGCCGAAATGCGCGCCCGAGGCGGTCGCGAGCGTCGTCGCGCCGCCCGGCGTCACGGTGGACACGATCACGAACAGCATCAGCGGCAGGTAGTCGCGGAACGGCACGGAAGCTCCCGGTTGTCGTCGTCGAAACCTCGTTTTACTCGCGATCCTTCCATTACGACAACGAAAGCTTTTTATGCCTGCCATTAGCATTCATAATGCATCGCATGGTACGCAATCTCGACATCGCGCTGCTGCGCGCCTTCGTCACGGTCGCCGAGCATCGCAGCATGACGGCGGCCAGCAGTGCGCTGCACCTGACGCAAGGCGCGATCAGCCAGCAGGTTGCGCGGCTCGAAGCGCTGTCCGGCCCGCTGTTCGTCCGCGAGCATCGCAACCTGCTGCTCACGGCGGACGGCGAACGGCTGCTCGGGCAGGCGCGCCGGCTGCTCGCCGTGCACGATGCGCTGCTGACCGACATGACGGCCGGCGCGGTCGAAGGCGCCGTGCGGCTCGGCGCGCCGCAGGATCTCGTCGGCACCTGTCTCGCACCGATCCTGAAAGGCTATGCGCAGGCGTATCCGCAGGTCGCGCTCACGCTCGTGTGCGCGGCGTCGCCGGAGTTGCGCCGGGGGCTCGCGCAGGGCGAACTCGACGTCGCGTTGATCGAGGCGCCGGTCGGGCCGTCGCGTGGAGAGTGCATCGCCGTCGACCGCCTGGTCTGGGTCGGCGCGAAAGGCGGCACCGCGTACCGGAATACGCCGCTGCCCGTGTCGATGGTCGCGCACGCGTGCGCGTTCCGCCCGACGGTGCTCGACGCGCTGCGCGGCTGCGATCGCGCGTGGCGCACCGTGTTCGAGAACGGCAGCATCGACGCAACGGCCGCGACCGTGCGCGCCGATCTCGCCGTGACCGCCTGGCTCGCGTCGACCGTGCCGGCCGACCTCGACATCCTGCCGGCCGGCAGCGGCCTGCCTGCGCTGCCGAACTTCGCGATCAACCTGCATCTGCCGCGCGGCCAGCGCACACCGGCCGCAACGGAACTTGCCCGCCACTTGCGCAACGGCTTCGCACGCGTGCGCGCGGCCGCCTAGCGTCGGCTCCCGCTACACGATGCCTGGCTCCTGCGGCGCCGGCGTCGTGCCGGCGGCTTCGAGCGCCTGATGCAGCGTCGGGAAGATGCATGACGCGCCGACGATCTCCGTAATCTGATGACGATCCATGTCCGCGCGCAGGTAGCGATTGACGCGCCCGAACAGCACGCCGATCCCGCGTGCGTGCAGCATTTTGACGAGGTCGGTCAGCGTCCGCGCGGCCGAATAATCGATGTCGGTGACCGCACCCGCATCGACGACGAACCAGCGCGTCGGCACCGGCGCCGCATCGACCAGCTCGGTCACTTCGGCGGCGAACAGATGATCGTTCGCGAAAAACAGGTCGGAGCCGAACCGGTAGACGATCAACCCCGGCGCCGTCATCGCGCCGCGCCGCGCGGGCACCGGCTGCCACCGCCCGTTGCCTTCGACCGGTTCGAGCACCATCGTATGCGGCTGGTAGCTGTGGCGCACGTGCCGCATCAGCGACAGCGCGACGGCCAGCAGGATGCCGTGCTCGACGCCGACCGTCACGACGGCCAGCGCCGTCACCAGCGCAAGCGTGAACTCGCCGGGGCTTTCCTTGCGGATCGCGGCGAGGCTGCGCACGTTGATCAGCCCGAGCGCGATCGTGAACACGATACCGGCCAGCACCGCGTGCGGCAGGTACTGCAAATACGTGCTGAAGAACAGCAGGACGACCGCCACCACGGCCGCGAACGCGAGATGCCCGATCTGGCTGCGCACGCCCGCGCCGTCGGCCATCGCCGTCTGTGTCGGGCTGCCGTTCACGACGAACGCGCCGCCCACCGCCGCCGCCGCGTTCGCGGCCGCGAGGCCGAGAATGTCGGCGTTGGTATCGACGTCCTCGTCATACTGCTGCGCGAACACGCGCGCGGCGGCCGCGCTCTGCGCAATGATCATCACGAAGCACGACGCGGCGACCGGCACGAGATCGAGGCACTGCTGCCACGTGACGGACGGCCAGCGCAGCGGCGGCAGCCCGCCCGCGACCGGCCCGAGCACCGCGATGCCGTGCGCGGCGAATCCGAACGCGTAGCTGGCCGCGATGCTGCCCGCGACCGCGATCATCGGCATCGGCA
The DNA here is from genome assembly GCF_017104825.1 of Burkholderia sp. Ac-20345. Lineage (NCBI taxonomy): Bacteria > Pseudomonadati > Pseudomonadota > Betaproteobacteria > Burkholderiales > Burkholderiaceae > Burkholderia > Burkholderia sp. Ac-20345. The sequence goes on from NZ_JAAGPO010000136.1 coordinate 20,957, forward strand.
CGCGCGGCAGGAACCGCCTGCACGCGAGAATCGCGACGACGACGAGCGCCGCAAGCGCGAACGTCGGCCGGTTCGTGTGGACGAGATGCGTGACGACGTAGTCGAGCTGCGCCAGGCTGCGCGACGCCGGGTACGGCACGGCCAGCCCGAGCATGTCGCCGAGCATCGCGATCGATACCTGCACGCCGACGCCGGCGAGAAAGCCGACCAGCACCGTGCGCGACAGGAAATCGGCGAGAAAGCCCAGCTTGAAGATGCGCGCGAGCAGCAGCATCGCGGCGGTCAGCAGCGCGACCATGCCGGCCAGCGCCACATACTCGGCGCTGCCGGCCGGTGCCATCGACGACAGCCGGCTCGCGAAGATCGTCGCGGTCGCGGAATCGGCGGCCACCACCAGATGCCGCGACGCGCCGAAGCACGCGAACGCGACGAGCGGCAGGAACACCGTATAGAGGCCCGTGACGGCCGGCATGCCGGCGATGCGCGCATAGCCGAGCACCTGCGGGATGTCCATCGACGCGAGCGAAATGCCCGCGAATATGTCGCGGATGGCCCCGCCACGGCGGATCGGGAGGATGCCTTTCAGCAGCCGCACGCCTGACGCGCGGCTTTCGTTGGAATCGTGCATGCGTGGATTGCGTGAATACGTGGTGACGTGGTTCGCGAAGTCGTTCGCGCATCGTGCCCCGGGCAGGCATCGCATGGCAAGTGCGCGAAGGCGGTGCGTGTCGCTCACCGTTGGCGGATGGGCCGCATGCAACGACGAACGGCGCACCGCCGATCGATGCGATCGTCCGCATGATTGCATGGATCGCCGTTCACGCGCATTGAAGCGCGAAGGCCCACCGTAGCGGCGTCGCGCCGATCGAGGGCCGGTGTGCCACGCATCCGGCAATACGCGCGTGCGGCAGCTTGCGGTGACGCACGTTCATCGCCCGTCCTCACCCGATTACAGAGGAGAACTGTTCAATGGCGAGGAGATTCGGGAGCCGATCACCGTGTATTCACGGCAACGTGCCAGGAACCCGATGGCACAATCACGGTCCCTTTCATGTGCCCTTCACCGGGCGCGCGCCGCACCGCGGCGCCGATTCAACGCACCAGAAGGCCCCTGTTTTCCCCTATGACCCTGAACGAATCCTGGTTTGCGCCGCTCGTCGGCATCCTCATCCTGCTCGCTGCCGCCGGCGCGATCACCACCGCCGTCCATTTCCTGCTGTTCCGCGTGGTCGCGCGGCTCGCACGGCTTTCCGCCACGCGCGTCGACGATGCGCTGTTCGAGTTCGGCGCGTTCAAGTGGCTGAACCGCATCGTCCCGTTCGTCGTGGTCAAGCTCGGCCTCGGCACGGTACCCGGCATTCCCGAGACGGCCGCGCAGGCCGCCGACAAGGTGCTGTTCGCGCTGATCGTGTTCCTCGTGACGATGACCGTCAGCGCGACGCTGTCCGCACTCGAACACACGCACCGCACATACCAGCGCGATCAGCGCGGCCAGCCGCACCTGTCGCTGAAAGGCGCGATGCAGCTCGTCAAGCTCGTGATGTTCATCACGGCAGCCCTGGTCGTGATCGGCGACGCGACCGGCAAGCAGATCGGCCTGCTGCTGTCCGGCATCGGCGCGATGTCGGCGGTGCTGATGCTGATCTTCAAGGACACGCTGCTCGGCCTCGTCGCGGGCGTGCAGCTGTCGTCGAACGACATGCTGCGGATCGGCGACTGGATCACGATGCCGTCGGCCGGTGCGGACGGTACCGTCATCGACATCACGCTGAACACCGTCAAGGTCGCGAACTTCGATCACACGATCATCACCGTGCCCACCTGGAAGCTGATCACCGAGAGCTACCAGAACTGGCGCGGGATGACCGAAGCGGGCGGGCGCCGCATCAAGCGCGCGCTGTTCGTCGACGCGACGAGCGTGCGCTTTCTCTCCAACGACGAGATCGAACGGCTCGAACGCCTGACGCTGCTGAAGGACTATCTCGAGGACAAGGTCGACGCGATCGAGCAATGGAACGGCACGCTCGGCGCGGCCGGCGACTGCGCGGCGAACCGCCGCCAGTTGACGAACCTCGGCACGTTCCGCGCGTATGTCGCGAACTACCTGAAAGGCCATCCGCGCATCCGCCGCGACATGACCTGCATGGCGCGGCAACTGCCGCTCACGGCCGAGGGCATTCCGCTCGAACTGTACTGCTTCACCGATACGACGACGTGGGTCGACTACGAAACCATCCAGTCCGACCTGTTCGACCACCTGATCGCCGTGCTGCCGGAGTTCGGGCTGCGCGTGTACCAGCACCCGTCGGGCTTCGACATGCGGCAGATGGTCGGCGCCGCGCAAGCCGGGCTGCAGGCGCCGCACGCGGGTTGATGCGCGCGATGGCGGCCGGTCATCGGCCGCCGCTCGCCGCGTGGCCCCCTGCACTCAGCGCGCCGCGCACTCCGACGCGAGCCGCCCGAGCACCTTCAACGCGTCCTCGATCTGCCGCGACCACGGATAGCTGTAGTTGAGCCGGATGAAATGCCGGTAATCGGTACTCGCCGAGAACATATGCCCGGGGCCGACCGTGATCCCCTGCGCGAGGGCCAGCGCATACAGCTTCATCGCGTCGACCTGCTTCGGCAGCTCGACCCACAGCACGTACCCACCCTGCGGCTGCGACAACCGCGTGCCTTCCGGGAAGAAACGCCGCACCATTGCACTCATCAGGCTCGCCTGCTGCGCGTACTGCTTGCGCATGCGTCGCAGGTGGAAATCGTAGCCGTCGAATTTCAGGTACTCGGCGATCGCGAGCTGCTCGATCGCGGGCGTCGCGAGCGTGTTCAGGAATTTCAGCTTCTCGACCTGGTCGCGGTAGCGGCCCGGCATCGCCCAGCCGATCCGGTAGCGCGGCGACAGGCTCTTTGTGAACGACGCGCAATGCAGCACGAGCCCGTCGTGGTCGAACGACTTCAGTGCGCTCGGCGTCGTGTCGCCGAAGTGCAGTTCGTGATAGACATCGCTCTCGATCGCCGGCACGCCGTGCTTCGCCAGCAGTTCGACGAGCGCGCGCTTGCGCGTGTCGGGCATCTGGAAACCGAGCGGATTCTGGAAGTTCGGCATCACCATGCACGCGGCGATGCGCTCGCGTTCGAGGATCCGTTCGAGCGCGTCGAGATCGATGCCATCGACCGGGTGCGTTGCGACCTCCAGCGCGCGCATGCCCATCCGCTCGATCGCGTGCAGCATCGCGTAGAAGGTCGGCGACTCCACGGCGATCGTGTCGCCCGGCTTCGCGACGGCCTGCAGGCACAGGTTGATCGCCTCGGTCGCGCCGATCGTCACCACGATCTCGCCGGGTTCGACCGCGATCCCGCGCTCCGCATAGCGCCGCGCGATCTGGCGGATCAGCTCCTGGTTGCCGGGCGGCAGATCGTCGATCACGCCCCAGCGCGTGCGGCGGCGGCCGATCGTCTGCGCATAGCGCGCGAGACGCTGCACCGGAAACTGCGACGCATCGGGATACGGCGAGCCGAGCGGCACCGCGTCGTCGCGCGAGATCGAGCGCAGCGTCGACAGCACCAGCCGGCTCACGTCCACGGCCGACGGCTCGGCAGCCGGCGCCGACATGTGCAGCTCGGCCTCGGCCGGCGCCGACGCGCGTGCGCGGACGAAATAGCCCGACTGCGGCCGGCTCTCGATCAGGCCGCGGCTTTCCAGCACGAGGTACGCGCGCAGCACGGTCGTGACGCTGAGCTGCTGCTGCCGGCTCGCCTGCCGCACCGACGGAATCCGCTCTCCGGGCCGGTACACGCCACGCTCGATCTGCGCCTGGAGATCGTCGGCCAGTTGTTCGTAACGCTTCATGCGCCTTCCTTTCAACTTCCCTTCAACAACACAGTTGCGATCCGCACTGTATGAATGGCCGCAACTGTACTCTTTTTTGAAGTGAACAGGTGTACACACAGCCGGACGGGGGCCGCGCGTACTCTGCACCCATCGACCCCGACACCCGTTGCATCATGAAAAAGAAATCCGCTACCGCGCGCATCGAACCGTACACCCACCCGGCCGCCGGCTGGGGTGCGCTGAAAGCCGTCACGATCAACCTGATCAAGGAAAAGGTCGCAGGCGGCAACTACCGTACGCTGCTGCGCCAGAACCAGCCGGACGGTTTCGACTGCCCGGGCTGCGCGTGGCCCGACCGCCAGCACGCGTCGACGTTCGAATTCTGCGAAAACGGCGTGAAGGCCGTGGCCGCCGAAGCGACGAGCAAGCGCGTGACGCCCGAATTCTTCGCCGCGCACACGGTCACCGAACTGCTCGAACAGTCGGACTTCGCACTCGAACAGCACGGCCGGCTCACCGACCCGATGGTGTACGACGCGCAGACCGACCATTACGTGCCGATCGCGTGGGACGACGCGTTCGAACTGATCGCACGCCACCTGCGCGCACTGCCCGACCCGAACCAGGCCGCGTTCTACACGTCCGGCCGCGCCAGCAACGAAGCGGCGTTCCTGTACCAGCTGCTCGTGCGGCTGTACGGCACGAACAACTTCCCTGACTGCTCGAACATGTGCCACGAAGCGACGAGCCGCGGGCTGCCCGCGTCGGTCGGCGTCGGCAAGGGCACCGTCACGCTCGACGATTTCGAACATGCGGACACACTGCTGATCTTCGGCCAGAACCCGGCCACCAACCACCCGCGGATGATGGGCGAGCTGCGCGAGTGCGCGAAGCGCGGTGCGACGATCGTGTCGATCAACCCGCTGAAGGAGCGCGGCCTCGAACGCTTCGCCGATCCGCAAAGCCCCATCGAAATGCTGACGATGTCCGGCACGAAGATCGCATCGACGTTCATCCAGCCGACGATCGGCGGCGATTTCGCGCTGATCAAGGGGATGGCGAAGCGCGTGCTCGAACTCGACGACGCCGCGCGCGCCGCCGGTGCGCCGCGCGTGCTCGACACCGCATTCATCGGCGAGCACACAGCCGGCTTCGACGCATTCGCCGACGACCTGCGCAATGAAAGCTGGTCCGCGCTGACAGCCGAAAGCGGCGTGCCGTACGAACAGATCGACAGCCTCGCGCAGCTCTATGCACGCAGCGAGCGCGTGATCGCGACTTGGGGCATGGGCATCACGCAGCACAAGCATTCGGTCGCGACCGTGCAGATGCTGACGAACCTGATGCTGATGCGCGGCAACATCGGCCGCCCGGGCGCGGGCCTGTGCCCGGTGCGCGGCCACTCGAACGTGCAGGGCAACCGCACGGTCGGCATCGAGGAAAAGCCGTCGCAGGCGTTCCTCGACCGGCTCGGCCAGGTGTTCAACTTCGAACCGCCGCGCCACCACGGCTACGACGTCGTCGAGACGATCGAGGGGATGCTCGAAGGCCACGTGAAGGTGCTGATCGGCCTCGGCGGCAACTTCGCGATGGCGACGCCCGACACGCCGCGCACGTGGGAAGGCATGCGCCGCTGCGACCTCTCCGTGCACATCACGACGAAGCTGAACCGCAGCCACCTGATCCACGGCCGCGACGCGCTGATCCTGCCCACGCTCGGCCGCACCGAAATCGACCTGCAGGACAACGTCGCGCAAGGCGTGACGGTCGAGGATTCGATGAGCATGGTCCACGTGTCGTACGGGATGAACAAGCCGGCGTCGCCGAACCTGATGTCGGAGCCCGCGATCGTCGCGCACATGGGCCATGCCCTGTTCGGCAGCGGCAAGATCGACTGGCTCGCGTACAAGGACGATTACGCGAAGATCCGCGACGCGATCGAGGCGACGCTCGACGGCTTCTACGACTACAACACGCGCATCGCGCGGCCGGGCGGCTTCCACCTGCGCGTCGCGTCGCGCGACCGCGAATGGCTCACGCCGACGGGCAAGGCGAACTTCATCGCGCACGCGCTGCCGGCCGACACGCCGATCCAGCGCGCCCGCGCGCTGCACGGTGAACGGCTGATGACGCTGATGACGACGCGTTCGCACGACCAGTACAACACGACCGTCTACGGGCTCGACGACCGCTATCGCGGCGTGTTCGGCCAGCGCCGCGTGGTGTTCGCGAATCGCGACGATCTCGCGATGCTCGGCCTGAAGGCCGGCGAATGGGTCGACATGGAAACCGTGTGGCACGACGGCATCGAGCGGCGCGCGGACGGCTTCCTGCTCGTCGAATACGACATCCCGCGCGGCTGCATCGGCGCGTACTACCCGGAAACCAACCCGCTCGTGCCGCTCGACAGCGTCGGCGACGTGTGCAACACGCCGACGTCGAAGTCGATTCCGGTGCTGCTGCATCGCGCGGCCGCGCCGGCCTCGATCGCAGCCTGACGGAGCACGGCGATGATCGTTCGTCCGCGCGAGCACTGGCTGCGGATGCTGCTCGTCTGGAACGGCTCGGTGCTGCCGACCATCCTGCCGCAGCTCGTGCTGACGCTCGCGATCAGCCTCGTCGCGGTATGGGGCGGCGGCCGCGTGCTCGGTGAGAAGGTGCCGCTGAACCCGACGCCGTTCACGCTGATCGGCCTCACGCTCGCGATCTTCGCGGGGTTTCGCAACAACGCGAGCTACGAGCGCTACCGCGAGGGGCGGCAACTGTGGGGCGGCGTACTGACCGCCACGCGCACGCTGGTGTCGCAGGCGCTCTGCTACGGCGCGATCGACCGTGACGATGCATCGCGGCGCGCGTTCGTGCGGACGGTCGTCGCGTACGTGTATGCGCTCAAGCATCAACTGCGCGGCACCGATCCGGCCGCGGACCTGCGCGGACTGCTCGACAGCACCGCCTATACGCGTGTCGCCGCTTCGCGGTTCCGCCCGGTCGTGATCGTTCACGAACTGCGCGAAGCGTTCGCTGCACGTGCCGATGCGGGCCGCCTCGCCGACACTCGCCTGTGGATGCTCGACGCGCGCCTCGACGATCTCGTGTCGATGGTGAGCGGCTGCGAACGGATCGCGTCGACGCCGATCCCGTTTTCATACGACGTGCTGCTGCACCGGACCATCTACGCGTACTGCGTGCTGCTGCCGTTCGGTCTCGTCGACTCGATCGGCGCGGCGACGCCGTTCGTCAGCGTGTTCGTCGCCTATACGCTGATCGCGCTCGACGCGATCGCGCATGCAATCGCCGAGCCGTTCGGCGACGGGCCGAACCATCTCGCACTCGATGCGATGACGCGGCAGATCGAGCGCACGCTGCTCGAACTGAACCGCGAGCCGCTGCCGGCGGAAGTCACGCCCGGCAAGGCTTATCGTCTCAGTTGATCCGGCCGACTCAACCCGACAGCGGCACTCGTGACGGCTTCTGCATCGGCTAACCCACTGACGAGGTCAGCAGCACGCTTCCAGCGCTCTTGAAATTGACATGTACCACTGCACTTTGCCGAAGTGACGGAAAGTCAGGTTCCTGGGCGGGCGCTACGCTCGCAGTCATATCTTTCTGATTGCGCAGGTGCTTGAGCGTATTGTCGACGGAGTCGATAAACTCGATCGGAATCGTCCTCATATTTTTGAATGAGAGGCGATCGGCGACGCTCCATCCGGCTATGTCGAATGCCCGCTCCTGACCGTCGCGAGTTCCGGTTGTCCATGCGCGGCCTCCTGATCATGAAGCGTAGCCTCACCGGGAAGTCGCTTTCCGTTTGGCCCGGTGGGCTCGGAAAGTCAGCGGATAAGCTATCCGAAAACCCGAGCCCACACCGCCCGAATGCGTCGCGCGCGGTCCTCGAAGAGATATGACGCCACAAGCGTAAAGACACCTGAAATTGCACCCGTCACGATGTGCTCGACATAGGGGATACGGTAGTGACTCGCGTGGGAGTAGGCGTCGCCCAACGTTGTCAGGACACCAACGATCAGTGAGCTTCCCCTGAAATTTCGCCTTCCAAGAGGTCGTGTATAAACTCGACGGAAAGGAAGGAAATCAGGCATGTTCAAGGTACCGAAACAGGTGTACACGGCGGAGTTCAAGGTTGCCGCCGTACA
>NZ_JAAGPO010000137.1:0-28602 GCF_017104825.1 Burkholderia sp. Ac-20345
TCCCGCCGGGCACGGCCCCCACCGACCCCGCGCGCGATGCGCTGCTGAACCTGATCGACACGCGGCTCGCGCACATCGCCGACGCCGCCCGTCAAGCCACACCGAAGGAGCCCGCCCCTCATGCGCCTACCTGAACCGCCGGCCGCCTCGATCGCCGCCGCCGCCCTCGCGACCGCCGTCGCGCTGGCCGGTTGCGCGACGTCGTCGATCGATCTGGCGCCGGAGGCGTCCGACCGCCCGTGGCAGCCGCAAACGTCCGCTGCAGGCGACATCGTGCCGGGCCCGCCGCGCGCGTCCGCGCTGGGTTCGCATGACTACACGCTGCCGGCGTCGCCCGCACTCGCGTCGGTTTCGCCACCGGCCGCGCTCGACGCCGCGCATGCGTACACGCTGCCCGAGCTGATCGATCTGGCCGAATCGGCGAACCCGCTGACCCGCATCGCGTGGAACGACGCACGCAACGCCGCGCTTGCGGTCGGCCTGGCCAAGACCGCCTACCTGCCGAAGCTGTCCGCGACGGCCATGGGCGGGTACCAGGCAAACCACGGCTCGACGTCGTCGATTCTCGGCGACTCGTCGAGCAACTCCACCGTGCACGGCACCATTTCGGCGCTGTCGCTGCAATGGCTGCTGTTCGATTTCGGCGGCCGCGCGGCGCGCGTCGAAGCGGCCGAACAGGCGTCGATCGCATCGAACGTCGCTTTCACGGCCGTGCACCAGCAGGTGATCCACGACGTGACCGTCGCGTACTACCGCTACGAAGCAGCACGTTCGCGCGCGCTCAGCGCCCAGCAGGGCTTCGCGAACGCGGACGCGATCCTCGCGGCCTCCCGCGCGCGGCTCAAGCACGGCGTCGGCACGGTCGTCGAGCTCGCGCAGGCGACGCAGAACCGCGCGCAGGCAAACCTCGCGCTCGTGCAGGCGAACGGCACGGAGAGCGACAGCTACCTCGCCCTTGTCTCCGCGCTCGGCATCTCGCCGCTGTCGAAGCCGACCATCGCCGCGCTGCCGAAGCGGCCGCTGCCGCCCGCGCTCGGCTCGTCGGTCGACGCGATCGTGTCGGACGCGATCGCGCGCCGCCCCGACCTGCAGGGCGCGTTCGCGCTCGAAAAGGCCAATCGCGCGAAGATCAAGGCTGCGGAAGCGGCGTTCATGCCGAAGATCTTCCTGTCCGCGTCGACGTCGTACGCGAGCGGCGGCACGTCCATCTCCGCGCTGCCCGCGATCGGCGACCAGGCACCGACCGTCAACCTGAACGGCAGCCGCTACGGCGGCGGCGTGTTCCTCGGCGTGACGATTCCGCTGTACGACGGCGGCCTGCGCTCGGCCGTGCTGATGCAGGCGCGCAACGATGCGGAAAGCGCGTCCGCGCGGCTCACCCGGACCAAGGAGGAAGCGGTCCGCCAGGTCGTTGCCGCGCAGAACGCGGTGCAGACGAGCCTTGCGTCGCACGACGCTGCGAAGGCGCTCGTCGATGCCGCACAGACGAGCTACGACGCGGCGCTGACCGCGTACCGGAACGGCGTCGGTTCGGTCACCGATGCGACGATCGCGCAAAGCCAGCTGCTCGCGGCCCGCAACGCGGAGGTCGACAGCTATGCCGGCGCACTGTCGGCTGCTGCCGCGCTCGCGCTTGCGACGGGGACGATCGGCTCCGCGCAGTAGCGCAACCACCGCGAGGCGGTTGACGCATGCGCTCGCCGCCCACTAGAATGCCGCCCATTCTTCCTTCAGGAACCATCGTGGACAGTTGCAGCACTCCGTTGCGTGCGCCGCTTGCCGCCTAAACGCCTGTCCGACGCAGTTCTCCTGCCCGGCTCGCGTTCCGCGAGCCGCACGCCTCCCGTTTCACACTGAATGACGCATTCGCGCGGTACAGTACCGCGCGATGACGGCTATCTTCGCGTCGCCTGCGGCCTTGCGCCGCCGCGACGCGAGACGGCACGCGCTCCTTGCACGGCAGGACAACCATGACTTTCGATTTCGCACTCCGTCTTTTCACCGCGTTCGCCTGCGGCGTCGCCATCGGCCTCGAGCGCCAGATGCGCCAGCGCACAGCCGGCCTGCGCACCATCACGCTCGTCGCGAGCGGTGCCTGCCTGTTCGTCACGCTCGGCGTGCTGACCGGCAACGGCGTCGCCGGCGTCACACAGATCGCCGCGTACGTCGTGTCGGGCGTCGGCTTTCTCGGCGGCGGCGTGATCATGCGCGACAAGGGCTCGATCCAGGGCATCAACACCGCCGCGACGCTGTGGTGCTCGGCCGCCGTCGGCGTGCTGTCCGGCTCCGGCCATTACGTGCCCGCGCTCGCCGGCACGGGCGTCGTGCTGCTCACCAACACGGTGCTGCGCGGCGTCAGCCAGGCGATCAACGCGACGCCGGTATCGAACGCCGATCTCGTGCGCGAATACCAGATCACCGTGATCTGCCTCGCCTCCGACGAAGTGCACATCCGCACGCTGCTGTCGAACGCGATGTATGCGAAGCCGCTGTCGTTCCAGAGCCTCACGAGCGAGGACGTGCCCGACCAGCCGGACCGCCTGAAGGTGACCGCGACGCTGAAGCTGCATCCGAAGGATCAGCAGAAGCTCGAGCAGATCGCGAGCCGGATGAGCATGGAGAAGAGCATTTCCAGCGTGAGCTGGACCGCGAAGGAAGCGGAGCCGCTGATGGAGTGAGCGGCCTGGCGGCAGCCGCGTTGCGCGTGGCCGCCCGCGCCCGGCCGCCTTTCCCGTCAGGGAGCCTCGATCAGCCCGGCCGAGATTGCCTTGACGACCGCCTGGACCTTGTTCGTCGCGCCCAGCTTCTCGAGTATGTTGTTCACGTGGAAGTTGACCGTCCGCTCCGAGATGCTGAGGATCTGGCCGATTTCGCACGCGGTCTTGCCCTCGGCCGTCCAGCACAGCACCTCGCGCTCGCGCGAGGTCAGCGTAACACCCGCCGCCGGCGACAGCTTCGGCACCATGAAGCGGCTCATCAGCGAGTGCGACAAGTTCGCGAGCCAGTTCGTCTGCAGCGTCAGCATGTTGATTTCGGCCGGCGTCAGCGGGTCGGCATGGCGTGCGATGCTCAGCAGACCGAACGCACCGCGGGCCGCCCAGCTCGACTGCGCGACGCCCACCGACAGCCCGAAATCACGCGCATCCTGCCACAGCGGGCACGGTTCGATCCGGTCGACGTCCGGCCAGACGATCATGTTGGTGCTGTGCGCGCCGTCGCGAACCGTCGAATCGATCTCGATGTAGTTCTGCGCCTGGTAGTGCGCCATCCAGCCATCGGGATAGGTATTGAAGATCGCGACCGACGGCTTCGATACGGGCAACGGCACGCGAATGCCGTAGCAGCAGTATTCGAATCCCAGCCGTTTGGAATAGGCGGCAATCCGCTGGAAGAGCTGTTGCTCGTCTTCCGCGGCGCTGAATTGTTGATAGGCATCCTGCCAGCGCAGTTCCATTCATTCTCCGACAACGTCACGCTGTCATACTTGTCAGGTTCCAGCACCCGTTCGACGCTGATACATTCCGCGCATGACTTCACCTTTGCTGCACCCGGTCTCCGGCCCGTCCCCGGACGGCTACGTACGCCTGTCAGAAGGCGCACTGGCCGTGCTTGCACTCGACCATGTCGCAAGCGGCCTCGACGCATCGCTGCTTGCGGAATTGCGCGACAGCGCAATCGACGCACGCCTCGCCGGCTATACCGAATGGCATCGCCCGGCCAGTGCCGGCGTCGCGTACGTGACGGTCGGCTGGGACTGGTATCTCGAACGCGCGACGGGCACGTTCGTGATCGCGGGCGGCGACGTCCGCAGCAACGTCATGGCCGTCGACACCAAGGGCACCGACATCGGCATGTTCCGCACGACCGCCGCACTCGCCGCGCGGCTCGCGTACATCGACTGGCCCGCTGCGGTCGCGTCGGCCCTGCTCGGGCACAACGACGCCTATCATGCCGGTCCGACGCTCCAGTGACAACTGGCTGCGCACTTATTCCTCTGACGATTTACGTAGTGCTGGCGCTCTTTATAAGCAAAAGCGCGACGGTTTTCAATCCCATTGATCAAGAAACCGTTACCACGTCTTGATCGGCCCCCCTCCACGGCCACCCTGTAAGAGTTACCAGTTACAGCCTCCTCGTGCTGCGCGATGTAATGCATGCATACAAAAGCACAGATCCGAGGACACCATGCGGACCTTCGTTCACGAGGAAGGGCGGTTACCACACGAACTTGCAGCGGATCTCGGGCGCTATCGGCGCCGTGTGTTCGTCGAACAGCTCGGATGGGCGCTCCCGTCGGCGAACGAAAGCTTCGAGCGCGACCAGTTCGATCGCGACGATACCGTCTACGTGTTCGCGCGAAACGCCGGCGGCGACATGTGCGGATGTGCGCGTCTGCTGCCGACGACGCGCCCGTATCTGCTGAAGTCGCTGTTCGCCGACCTGATCGCCGAAGACATGCCGCTGCCGCAATCGGCCGCCGTCTGGGAGCTGTCCCGGTTCGCGGCAACCGACGACGAAGGCGGGCCGGGCAATGCCGAATGGGCCGTGCGCCCGATGCTTGCGGCCGTCGTCGAATGCGCGGCGCAGCTCGGCGCGCGGCAGTTGATCGGCGTGACGTTCGCGAGCATGGAGCGGCTGTTCCGCCGGATCGGCATACACGCGCACCGCGCAGGCCCGCCGAAGCACGTAGACGGTCGCCTGGTGGTCGCGTGCTGGATCGACATCGATCAGCAAACGTTTGCCGCACTAGGAATCGAGCCGGGGCAGGCCGCCCGGCAAGCCATCGCCGCCTGATCCGGAACGCGCGTTTCTGTCCGGGCGGCATCGTAACGAAGGAGAATCAACGTGGACCAGTCTCAGGTCTTTCGCGCGATGATGCCCGGGTTGACGAGCGCCAACGGCGCCCGCATCGCGGTCGCCTACCCGTCGTTTCCCCGGCCGCTGCCGCTCGTGCGGCTCGACCGCCGCGGGCTCGTGTTCCGTGCCGCCGGCGCCGCACCGCTCGTGTGCGGGCTACCGCGTGCGGCGACGCTGCTGGTCGCGGACGAGCCGCTCTGCTCGCTGCGCCTCGTGATCCGCGACATCGCCCCGGCCGGCGAAGGCCGGCATGACCTGACGATGCAGCCGTCCGGCGCCGCCGGCGACGAATTGCTGTGGCATGCGTTGCGCGATCGCGAGCCCTACCGCCGGATTCAGCACCCGCTCGCGCCCGTCGACACGTCCATCGCCACCGACGGCGAGCCGCACGCATCGGCCGGCGAAGCCGGGCCGCGCCCGTCGCGCAGCGCGGCCTTCCGGCTGCCGTGCCACAGCGACGCGCTGTTCTTTGCCGACTGGCTCGAATATCACTTCGACGAATTGCGCGCGCTGTCGCAACAGCACGGGCCGCAACTGCAGCTCAACCAGCTCGAGCGACAGGTCGCCGACGACGAGGTCGGCGTGCGCTTCGTCTACGACATCGACGGGCACACGACGCGGCACGCGCTGACCGACTGTGCACGCGAGGCATGTGCATGGATCGAGACGGAGATGCGCGACAAGTTCGCGTTGCCTGTCGCGCAGGAGCGGTTCAGCGCGTTTGCGGCGCATGCGCGGGCCGGCGGCATGTGAATGCGGTGAAGCTGGAAGTTGTATCGATACAACTAGGGCTTGCCATGCCTCGGGTTTTCCCTTAAATTTACGTCTGTCTCCTCCATGTCTCCAAACATGGATTCAGCCCGCTCAATGTAGCGGGCTTTTTCTTGCCTGCGCACTTTACGGGGCCATACCACCGCCCTCCTTCATCGGTTGCCTGCCCAGGCATTCCGGCACGCCACAATCCGGATCGACCGGATTATCATCGGCGGGTCTGCCACGCTCCCCCGAGGCCATCTTGCACGCCCATCTGCGCATTGCCCGCCCGGTCAGCAACCTCGCCCGAACCGAGCGCATGTATCGCGACGGCCTCGACTTGTCCGTTCTTGCGCGCTTTGAAGATCACGACGGCTTTTCCGGCGTGATGCTCGGACGCGACGGCCTCGACTATCACTTCGAATTCACGCACTGCCCCGACCATCCGATCGCGCCGTCGCCAACGCCCGAAGACCTGATCGTGTTCTACCTGCCCGATCGGCCGGAATGGGAAGCCGCCTGCGCGCGCGCCACGGCACATGGCTTCATGCCCGTGACGTCGTTCAATCCGTACTGGGAAATATCCGGCCAGACCTTCGAGGATGCAGACGGCTATCGGATCGTGCTGCAGAACGGCACATGGCGCTGACAGGCGAACGCGCTTGAACCGTTACGCGCCGGCCAGGCCGGCGGCGCGGGCGGCATACACGACGTGCCGACGCAGTGCGTGCCCTTCCGGCAGTGCTGGATGGTCGAAATCGCGCGCGGGCCGACGCTGCATGCCGAGCCGCTGCATCACATGCTGCGATCGCAAGTTGGTGTCGGCCGTCCACGCGAAGATCTCGTCGAGCCCGATCCGGCCGAACCCGTCGGCCAATGTGGCAGCGGCCGCTTCGGCAGCGTAGCCGTGCCCCCATGCATGGCGAGCCTGCCGCCACATGATCTCGACACACGGCGCCATCGGATGCGTTGCACGCACTTCGTGCGACAGGCCGCACACCCCGATCAGCATCGCGTCGGCACGGCGCTCGACGGCCCACGGGCCGAAACCGTGTGCATCGACATGCGCATTGAAGCGGGCAATGACGTCGCTCGCCTCGTCAACGGACATCGGGCCGCGCGCGAGCCACGCAGTCACATCAGGATCCGCATGCATCGCCGAAAACGCGCCCGCATCCGCCGGCTGCCAGCGGCGCAGCGTCAGACGCTCGGTTTCGATCTTCGACGGTATGGGCATGGGAGAGACGGATCGTTCAGGCGGCGTAACGCGAGCGCCGTCGCGAACCCTCAAAACTGCTTCCGCCGATAGACCGCATGCATTTCCGTTCCCCTGCCTCCAGAGATCCAATGCATTGCCTCCGCGATGATCAGATCTTTCAGATGCGCCAGATCCTTCGGTGAGGTGATGTCAAAGTTGTCGCAGTAGGTCGTGTCCGTCAGGCGCCAAAGGAAGCAATTCCTTTTATACACGTCCACCGGGATCATGAAGCGATCGAGCATCACCTCCAGCTCTTCGCTTCTTATCCCCTCGAAGCAACCAGTAGAAAAGTCGTCGTCGGAGATCGATTCGTCAATTTTCGCTGTGTGAGAGTTCTTCCGGTATTGCGCGGGCAGCCTGGAAAAGGCTTGATTGGCTGCCTTGAGCGTTTCCGGCCACAGGCGGTTGCCGTTTCTACCAATCTGCTCGCCGATACTCCAGAACTCGCCATCGGGCGCCAGGCATTCGTTGATCTGCGAGATGACACGTTCGAGATTGGCCACGTGATGAAGGGCCGAGACGCAGACGATGACGTCAAATTCTCCGTAATGCGGTATGCCTGAATTGATGTCACCGACCAGGCATCTCACCTGATGTCGCTCGTGACTCATCCTGGCGGCGGCTCGTTTGATGAGTTCGTCGCAGGCGTCAAGCAAAGTCAGTTCGACGGGTTCCACGGCACTCTTGAAGATCTCTTCCTCGATTCGCGCGGCGCCTGAACAGAGCGACAAGACGCGAATCGGTCGCCCCCGACGCAGGGCCGCGGTCCGGTGGTGAAAGTTGGGAGCGCTCAAAGGTATCGCGTTACCCAGGCACCGCTGCGCGAAGCCGAACACCGATTCGCCCTCGACAGGCGAAACAGGCAGAATCTTCCCGCGGATGATCGCTTCCTGGTCGGCGAGAAAGGATTCTTCGCGACTGTCCGTATTCCAGTGTTTTTCTATGGCTGATGAGTTTGCAGGCTCATCGGTCGCCGCTCCGTACATCGAATGATTGTAGGCGTTCGAAAATATGGAGACCTCGTTCTGCAGTCTGTGCGCGTAGTTCGATAGCGCATTCATTCGGCTGATGCTATCCGATGCGCATACAAGGAAGCGGGAGATGCCCACTCTCCCCTCACCGACTACCATCTCGAGGCGCAGCGTTTTCCCGGAAAACGCTGCGAGGCTGATCCGGAAATCATGCCTGACGTTGGGTTTGCTTTTGGGAATGTAAAGCGTGCTGAGCGCGGAGGCATCACGGTCACCCTCGACGCATCGCAGGGAGATAGACGCATGGTTTCCGCTCGACGGCACGCACAATGAGATGTCAACGATATGCTCGTCTCCGATTTTTATGGGGTCGGATGTTATCTTCTGGCCATTCGAAACGAGCGCTACCTTCTCGTTGGTTTGTTTGCCGCGGAGAACGAAGGAAAAATCAGAGGCCTCGTTGAAGCCGCTTATGTGGGTGCTGCACTTGTCGTATTCCAGCGAGAAGCAATCCGGTGCAATTCGACTTTCCGTCTTCGAGCCTGAAAATAAGGCTGTGATCCTTCGCGAGATATTCATTTTTCTCCCAATGAAGAGCAAAAATGACTACATACGGGGGAATATCAGGATTTCCGTGTTCACCGAGTTGAGATTCACACGGACGGTCGAACGAATCGATCTTCGTAAAGGATGGCGAACGGGTTCATAGCCGCCTTCCAGTCATGGGCAGCACGGCCCCAATCGGCAGTGATGTTGCGTCGTGCCAGCCAGATGAGCCTGGTGGCGGCCTCATCGGTCGGGAAGTGCCCCCGGGTCTTGATGATCTTGCGCAGTTGCGAGTTGATGTTCTCAATCGCGTTCGTAGTGTATATAACCTTGCGAACTTCCGGTGGAAATGCGAGGTAAGGAATCACCCGAGCCCAGGCGTTGCACGACGCCGCGCTGACCGTCGGGAATTTCTGGCCTCAGGGCGGCCCGTCGGGGAAGGCATCGAGTTCTGCCTGAGCCGCCTCTGCACCGGGTGCGGGTGGATCGACCGAATCACGGCGGCTAATCCTCGACGGTCTTTCCAACTGGCGTATACGAGACCGAGCGAGAAGCATGGAATCCGGATGAGACAAGGGGCTCCACGGAGCCCCTTGCTTTCGTCACTCGTTTTCCTCGAAGTAATGCCCGAACTTCGTCTGCTTCGTGCGGATATAACGCTCGTTTTCCTCGCGCACGGGCACCGCAAGCGCCACGCGTTCGCAGACCGGAATGCCGTGCTTCGCGAGCGTATCGAACTTTGCCGGATTGTTGCTCATCAGCCGCACCGACGTCACGCCGAGGATCCGGAGGATCGCGGCGGCCGAATCGTATTCGCGAGCGTCGTCGGGCAGGCCGAGGTCGAGGTTCGCCTCGACGGTGTCGCGCCCCTGCTCCTGCAGCGCGTACGCGCGGATCTTGTTGCTCAGGCCGATTCCGCGCCCTTCATGGCCGCGCAGATACAGCAGCACACCGCGGTCTTCGGCCGCGATGTAGCGCAATGCGAGATCGAGCTGCTCGCCGCAGTCACAGCGGTACGAGCCGAACACATCACCGGTCAGGCATTCGGAATGCAGCCGCGTCAGCACGGACTGCTCGCCGGCGACGTCGCCCATCACGAGCGCGAGATGTTCGGCATCGCTGCCCGATACGCGGAAAGCGTACGACGTGAACGTACCGTAGCGCGTGGGTAGCGACGCGGTAGCGACGAGCGTCACGCACTCGTCGGCCTGGCCATTGTCCGGCGTGGGCGATTGGGGACGCGAAGACATCATGAATTCAATCGAAACGTTCAGGAATGTAGGAGTTGTGTGGATAGTGCGTGACGGGAGTTTACCGCTAATCTGGAATCGTCACGCGACTGCCGCCACCTGCGCGGCTATACTGGGCTCATCGGGTGACACACATCACGCCCTGCCTGCCCAGCATCGACCTGCACACGGAGAAAGCGAATGAGCACGACTGTCGCGCAGATTCTCAAGGCCAAGCCGGATTCGGGCCGCACCATCTACACCGTCACGAAGACCGATTTCGTTTACGACGCCATCAAGCTGATGGCGGAAAAAGGCATCGGCGCGCTGCTGGTCGTGGACGGCGACGACATCGCGGGCATCGTCACCGAGCGCGACTACGCGCGCAAGGTCGTCCTGCAGGATCGCTCGTCGAAAGCCACCCGCGTCGAGGAAATCATGACCGCGAAGGTGCGCTACGTCGAACCGTCGCAATCCACCGACGAGTGCATGGCGCTGATGACCGAGCACCGGATGCGCCACCTGCCCGTCCTCGACGGCGGCAAGCTGGTCGGCCTCATCTCGATTGGCGACCTCGTCAAGAGCGTGATTGCCGATCAGCAGTTCACGATCAGCCAGCTCGAACACTATATCCACGGCACGCCCGCGGTCACGTCCGCCTGACCCGCCCCAGCAAAAAAGGCCCAAACGCGCGAGCGTCTGGGCGGAAAGCCGCCGGAATGCGGCGACGGAGGTTCTGCTCCTGCGGGCGAATGACGCGCGCAACTCGCGCGCGTCTCGTCGATTAAGCGGTGCGCTCGGGCAGACCCGGGGGCGTTCTTCAGTTGCCGAAGTAGACCGAGTTCACGGGATTCGGCGCTTCCCGCGTCACGCGACGGCCGGCTTGACCGGCACCCGTCGCCACGGCACCGTAGCCGCTCGTATCCGCTTGCGCGAGCATCGGCTGGTTCGGTTGAATCCGTTGTTCGGCGGCCTGGATGTTGTCCGGATACTGCGAATCGCTCGCCAGCGGCTTGTAGCCGTTCTGTTCGAGTTGCACGAGCTCGGCCTTGACCTGGTCGCGGGTCAGCCCCTGCTCGGACTGTGCAAACGATGCGATCGGGGCTGCAAGGACGGATGCGGCGATGGCTGCGTAGATGATCGACTTCATGATTTACCTCCGGAATATGTTCTCTTATGGCGTCGCCTCGGCAGGACTGTCTGAAGCGATTGAATCCAGTGTAGTTCTCGCCACCCCAAGGGGAAACCCTTAGTTTGAACATACAGCGTTGCGATTTTGACAAAAATCGCCGGCCTTTTCCGGACGACAGCGCTGCAACTTGCGCCACCCGCACAACAATCGCTGACGAAATGCCGACAGCCAAATCACATATCCCGAAGGTTGTGTTGTAGAATCGTAAGGTTTTATTCGTCAGTCGATCTTCCATCCACCATGTACGCGCTCACGCCCCTTTCGGTTTCGCCGTCCGGCCCGGCCGGCGTGCGCGCGCGCGCCGGCCATCCGGCGCATCCCCTCGCTCGACGCACGGCCCAGGCGCCGCTCGCCCTTGCCCGGCGCCTGATCTGACCGCTCGGTCTCCTCCCGGAGCCAGGTCAGACAGGCTCCGGGCGATCCTCATAGGCACGCCCCGCCTGCCCCTGCCGATCATTTGGAGAACTGCCATGAAACAACGCCTTTACCAGTTGACCGAACTCGACGTCGCTCGCCTCGAGAAGCACGCCGATCACAACCCGCGCTTCCAGACGATGCTCGATACGCTGCTCGAACGCGCCGACATCGTCCAGCCCGATGCCATCAAGGCGAACGTCGTCACGATGAACTCGCAGATCACGCTGCTCGACGAAGCAACCCAGGAACAAGCCACCTGGACGATTGTTTATCCGGACGCCGCCAATCTCGAGCTCGGCCGCCTGAACGTCTTCTCGCCCGTCGGCATGGCACTGCTGGGCACCCAGCGCGGCCAGATGGTCAAAGTGATGCAGCCGAGCGGCGCCGAAAAGCTGATGAAGGTCGCCGCAATCGTGTTCCAGCCGGAAGCCAACGGCGAATACACGCGCTGAGCCACCTGCCGGCCGCACCGCGCCGCAACGGCGCACCACAAAAAAGCGAGGCACGGGCCTCGCTTTTTTGCATCCGGACGACGCGAATCGTCGACATCACATCCCGTAGACGAAAAAAAGGCGCCCGAAGGCGCCTTTTTTGATGCTGCGAAGCGGGTTACCCCGCCGTCACGCTTAGAAGCGGTGACGCAGACCAACCGTTGCTGCGGTTTGGTTGATCGACGAGCTCGGCAGGTTGTTGTTGAAGCTGTCGCCGTTGTAGATCGATGCGCCAATGCCGTTCTTCGCTGCACGCTGGTACACAGCTTGTGCGTAGACGTCCGTGCGCTTCGACAGTGCGTAGTCAGCTTGCAGGCCGAACTGGTTCCAGTGCGTGCTGCCGTTGTTGATCTTCGCGTTCGTGTACGTGTAAGCAGCGCCCAGGCCGAGAGCCGGCGTCAGGTTGTACTTAGCGTTGACTTCGTAGTTGTCGGTGCGCAGCGTGCCTGCAGCGACTGCGTTGTTGTCGAGACGCGCTTGCGTCCATGCAGCGCCGACTTGTGCCGGGCCGAATGCATAAGCAGCAGCAGCACCGTACGTGCGGACGCGGCCTTGGCTAGCGATGCCACCGATCGCCGACGACGTCGCGCCGTTTGCGTTCGTACCGTCACCCAGGTTCGCTTGCGAGTATGCAGCAGCCAGCTTCAGACCTTGGAACTGGTATGCAGCACCTGCGCTGTACGCACGGTTGTTGCCGAAGTTCGTGCTGTTCGAGAACGAGTACGTGCCGCCGAATTGCAGGCCAGCGTAGTTCGCGCTCGTGTACTTGATCGTGTTGTTCTGTGCGACATCGCCATTCGTGCTCAGGCGGTCAAGGTTCAGCGGGTGCGCGAAGTACGTGCCGCCCCACGAACCCGTTGCCGTCAGCGGCGCCAGGTAGTCTTGCGTTGCGTCATATTGCTTACCCAGCGTGACCGTGCCGTACTGGCTCGACAGGCCGACGAAAGCTTGACGGTTGAACATGCCGCCGTTGCCGTTCGCGAACTTGCCGTTACCGATGTTGAAGCCGCTTTCCAACGTGAAGATTGCCTTCAGGCCGCCACCCAGGTCTTCCGAGCCACGCAGGCCGAAACGGCTCTGGTCAATGCCCGAACCCATTGCGAAGCGCGACTTGCCAGCTTGGCCCAGTGCCGGCTGGACGTTGCTCGTGTAGGTGATGCCTGCGTCCAGCACGCCGTACAGCGTGACGCTGCTTTGTGCGTGAGCGACGGTAGCAAACGATGCTGCGGCTGCTGCAACGATCAGAGTCTTGTTCATTCGTGGAGCTCCCTTCTAAAAAGAGGCAGGTCTCGCGACCTTGTTCATAAACGGTCTGCAACCGCCCGGGAGCGCCATCGATCCTGCTGGCCGCGCCCGGATAGTTGCCCGTTTGGGAACCGTGAGTTTAGGGGTGTACCCTAGGGGAGCGATCCGCAAATAAAGAAATAAGCTTTTCCAGAACTAGAAATAATGAAAGTGGGGCCGAGTTATAAGTATTTGTTTTGATGTTTGTTTTTGACTTCTTGACGGGTGCTTTTTGAAGGCTTTCATCGCACCATTCTTTCATGTCATCGTCTTGACGGTTGCATAGAAACAACAAACGGATTCGGCGCGACACCCCGGAATCGGCAAATTTTACCCGAATCAGTCTCGAATTTCAGCCGCCGGGCACCTAAGACGCATCCGCCAGCCAGTAAACAGGGCGCGACGTTCGTACCGCGGGCAACACTCGTCAGTTGCAGAAGAACAGAAAGGCCGGTCTCCGCCTGCCGGCGGTTCGCCCGCCCGCCGTGACACACCGTAACAGCCTTAACCGCTCGCGTAACCCGGCCGGCCGACTGGCAGGCTAATGTAAGGCAGCCTCGAATATAGAATAGGACACGCCATGAATCGACGCTCGTTGTTACGCGCCATCGGATTGACCGCCGCCTTCGTCGGCACCGGCTGGCTGCGCGCCGCCTCGGCCCAGCCCGCGCCGCCCGTGTACCGGCCGTCCGGTCCGAACCGCGTCCCCGGCGGGCCGCCCTATGGGGACCGCCCGGGCTTCGCGCCGCCGGCCGCCCGGCACGACCGCCGTCCGCCGCCGCCACGGCCGCACGGCTATATATGGACGGACGGCTATTGGCGCTGGCAGCGTGGCCGCTATATATGGGTGTCCGGCCGCTGGGTCGCACGGCGCCCCGGGCGGCGGTGGGTGCCCGGCTACTGGCGCCGCCAGGGGCAGGTGTGGATCTACGTCGACGGTACGTGGCGATAGGCAGGCGCCCGGCCGATGGCAGGCCCGGAGCCGGGCGGCGCAGGCGAATCCGCGCCGTTCGGCCCCGACATCATGATGCCGGGCAGGCATCCCCGCGAATCCTGCCCCACCCGGCCCCGATGGCGGCGCCCAATCCGGTGCCGAGGCGTCCGGTCACGCAACCTCGACCATCGACATGCCGGCCGATCTCCGGCGCGCCACCCCGCCCCGATCAGAGACGTGCCGCGCCCGTCGAGCGCCATGCAGCGAAAGACCGCTGTTTCGATCACCCCGGGCGCGCGCCCTTGTTGACAGAGCACCGCCGGCGCATTGCCGCATTCGAGATGAACGGCAAACATCGATGCATCGGCGATCCTGCTCATGTCGACGATATCATTCGGATAACGAAATCATGGAACGGCGATGCACATGCGGTCATGCCATGCCTCGTCGCATCGCAGCCGATCCGCCGCGCAACGCCCATCGATGGGACAGCGCGGGCGCCGCGCTCAGCGTCCGCCGCCCTCCAGCGCCCGCGCACGACGTCGCGCGGCACAGATCGCGCGATGATGTTCGTCGGCCCACCGGATCATCGCCTGCATCGGCGTCAGGAACGAACGCCCGAGGTCGGTCAGCGCATATTCGACACGCGGCGGCACTTCGGCGAACAGCGTACGGCTGACGAAGCCGTCCTGCTCGAGCCGCTTGAGCGTGCGCGACAGCATCTGGTTCGATACATCGCCGATCGCACGGCCGAGTTCGTTGAAACGCATCGTCCCGCCGGACAGCGCTTCGAGCACGAGCAGGCTCCACTGGTCGCCGATGCGGTCGAGCACATCGCGGATCGGGCACGGCTGATCGAGTTCGACGGTTTCGTCGGCGGGAGGGAACGGCATGGCTGGATTCTCTTTCAAGGGCAACGCATGGTCAGCGCGGTGTGACCTGTTCACACCGCGCTGACTTCTTGTGACGGGTTCGCGGCAACTGTACCATTCGATCGGCCCGGCAGCCGCGCGGATTCGCCAGTTCAACGAAGCATGACGACGACGCGCGGCCTCGCGCTGTCCGTTTCGTGACGATACGGACAGCGCGGTGAATTCCCCACGTCGATGAGAGACGTGCATCCGCAACCATGCCCCGTCGCCCGCCGATCGTCACGGTCAGCTCGATCAGCCGTCGTGCATCACGCTCCAACCTACGCTTCGTCAGACAAGGAACCCGCTACATGTCATCGCTCCGCTCCCCCGTTCGCGCCGTTACCGCGCTCGTCCTGCTGGCCGCGTCGACAGCCGCGCTGGCCGCCGGCCCTGCCACGCGCGACCTGGCCGCCGAGGAAGCCAACCGCCAGCTCGTGCTGACGTTCTACGACCGCTTCTTCAACAAACACGAAGCCGTCGAGGCCGCCGCCGTCGTCGCGGACGACTACAAGCAGCACAACCCGCACGTGCCGGACGGCAAGAAGCCGTTCGTGTCGTACTTCGTCGGCGCCTTCCAGAAGAACCCGGCATCGCGTGCGCGCATCGTGCGCAGCGCAACCGACGGCGACCTCGTCTACCTGCACGTGCATGCGACCGAGCGTCCGGGTGACCGCGGCGAAGCCGTCGTCGACATCTTCCGCGTGAAGGACGGCAAGATCGTCGAGCACTGGGACGTGATCCAGCCGGTGCCCGAGAAGTCCGCGAACGCGAACACGATGTTCTGACACGCGGGGGCCGGCACGCGGTGCGCAACGATGCGCACCGCCCGTCGATAGACGACCGGCCGCCCGTCGGGCAAGCGCGAATGCCCCGCGCCGTCGAAGTCCCCTACAATCGTGCTTCGCCGCCGCATCGGCCTCCGTCCCGCACGACCGCACCGCCGCCGGCGCGCCGTCGTACGCGAAGCACGGCCGGCACGGGCGGCCGTTCGCGAAGACGGTGTCAACGATGAGCCCCGCCCATATTTCCCTCAGCAATGCCGGCGACCTGGTCGCCAGCCTCGGCAGCCCGCAGTTTCCCGCCCGGCTTTGGGCCTGGCTGCGCGAAACCGTCGATCCGCAGTCCCATTACAGTGTCGCGACGCGCTACCGTCGCGATGCGCCGTCGCAGTCGGTCGACAGCGTCGACGTGCTGTTCTTCGCGGGCGGCGACGATCCCGACGGCACCCGCCACGCGCTCGATCTGTATACACAGGGTGACTGGCGCACCGACACGCTGCTCCCGCATATCGAGCGCGCCACCGATTCGCAGCTCGTGTTCTCGTGCAACGAGGAAATCGACACGGCGACCGAATACGGCCGCCAATTCGCGCTCGGCGATCTCGGCGAAGACTGCACGCTGCTCGGCAGCGAGCGCGACTATGTCTATGCGTTCTCGCTGTTCCGCCGGCGCGGCCAGCCGTCCTATACGTTGGCCGAGCTGGCACTGCTGCGGCAGCTCGGCGATTTCGTGCTGCCGCTCCTGATCCAGCATGCGCGGCTCGCACGCCTGACGCCGCGCTCGGACGACGGCGCGCTGCTGCAGCGGTTCGAACAGCGCCTGTCGGCCAGCGGCGCGGCGCTGTCGCAGCGCGAACGGCTCGTGTGCCGCGCGGTGTTGCAAGGCCAGCCCGTCCCGCAGATCGCCGACACGCTCGCGCTCAAGCCGAGCAGCGTGCGCACCTATCTCGGGCGCGCGCTCGCGAAGCTCGGCGTGGCGAACCGGGCCGGGCTGTTCGCGTGGTGCGTGACCGAAGAGGAACCGCCGGAGGACCGCGGTCAATAGATGCTTCCTCCGCATCGCATCAATCCCCGTCGCCCCCGCCGCCTTTGTCGCGCGTTGTCCTCAAAACGATGACAGACAGCCGGCCGCCCCGCTCCTAGTATCTGACTCACCCGACGACAGGAACGCGTCGGATATCAAGGAGACACGGCATGCCGAATACCGGATGGACGCCGGCCCGCACGGCCGAGCGCGCGTCGCCCGTCGATCCGCCGACTCGGACCCGGCGGCGCGATCGGCATGACGCTCCGGCGGCCGGCCTTCACCCCGACGCATCGCCGCGCCTGCCGCGCAGCACCGGCACCTAGCCGCCCCCCATTCCAACCCGACCGGGTTCACGCGACCGGACGAGCCACACGGCCCGCCCGCCGGACACGTGCGCCCGTCGATCCGCCCCCATCCGGAGGAGACACATGCAACACGCCGATACCGTCTATCTGAACGGCCTGCTTTACACGGGCGACGCGCAGCGCCGCTTCGCTCAGGCGCTGGCCACCAAAGACGGCAAGATCGTCGCCGTCGGTCGCGACGACGACATCCGCCCACTGGCCGGCCCCGCGACGCGCATCGTCGACCTGGCCGGCAGGCTGATGCTGCCGGGCCTCATCGACGGCCACGTGCACCCGCTCGAAGGTCACCAGATCCTCGGTGACTTCGACTTGTCCGGCATCAACGATCCCGACACGATCCTGCAGCGCATCCGCGCATGCGCCGATGCGACGCCGAACGAACCATGGGTCTATCTCGGCGGCGCCAACCTGGCCGCATTCGGCGCCTATCCGACCCGCGAACTGCTCGACCGGATCGTGCCCGACCGGCCGCTGCTCGTGGTCGGCTTCGACGTACACAGCGGCTGCCTCAACACAAAGGGCCTCGAAGCGGCCGGCATCCATGCCGACACGCCCGACCCGGCCGGCGGCGTGTACGAGCGCGACGCATCCGGCGCGCCGAATGGCGTCGTGCACGAAGCGGCGTTCTACCGCGTCTGCCCGATCATTCCGCAACTGAGCCCGGCCGGCTACCCGAAGTCGCTCGCGAAAGCGCACGCGATGGCGCACAGTTACGGCATCACCGGCTGGTTCGACGCGCGCGTCGACGAGGCCGAACTCAAGGCGTATGCCGCCGCACAGCGCGCGGGCACGCTGAAGGTGTACATGAGCGCCGGCCTCTATGCGAACCCGCGCCGCGATCCGCGCGAGCAGATCGAGCGCTTCGCCGGATGGCGTCGCGAGTACGAGTGCGACAACCTGCGCCTGCATACGGTGAAGATCTTCGTCGACGGCGTGCCCGAATCGAAGACCGCCGCGCTGCTCGAGCCGTACGCCGGCACCGACGACTGCGGCCTCGCGCTGTGGAGCCAGGACGCGCTGAACGAGATCTGCCTGCTCGCCGATACGGCCGGCTTCGACCTGCATTTCCACACGCTCGCCGATCGCGCGGTGCGCATGACGCTCGACGCGCTCGAATACGTCCGGATCCGCAACGGCAGGCGCGACCGGCGCGCGCAGCTCGCGCACCTGCAGATCGTCGATCCTGCCGACATGAGCCGCTTCAACCAGCTCGGCGCGATCGCCAGCGTGCAGACGCTGTGGACCGCCGCGCGCGAGGAGCAGCAGCAGCTCTATCGCGACCTGCTCGGCGCGGAACGCACCGCACGCAACTATCCGTTCCGCAGCCTGCGCAACGCGGGCGCGATGCTCGCGGCCGGCTCCGACTGGTCGGTCAGCACGATGGACCCGATGCAGATCATCCAGACGGGCGTCACGCACCTGCTGATCGACCAGCCCGACAGCCCACCGTGGAATCCGCACGAACGCCTCGACCTGCTCACGATGCTCGAGGCCTATACGGTGAACACCGCGTATGCGCTGCGCTTCGACGACTGCACGGGTTCGCTCGAAGCGGGCAAGGACGCGAGCTTCGCGATTTTCGACCGCAATCCGTTCGCGCACCCGGTCGAAACGTTCGCGCAAACCCGCGTGATCGAAACGTGCTTCCGCGGCGAAGTCGTGTACGCCGCGCCGGGCTGGGCCGACTGAAGCACGAAGCCGGCGGCCGTCAGGCGACGCCGAGCGCCAGCACCTGCTCGGTCGTCAGCACGTCGCCGAACGTGTCCGACAGCGCGGCCAGCGTCGCGCGATGGAGGTCGCGGTGCGATACCGTGCCGCCGTCCGCGATGTCGAGGTCGCGCGTCGCGCATGCGTCGTCGACGACGATCACCGCGTAGCCGAGCGGCACGGCATCGCGCGCCGCGCCGGCGACGCACGCATGCGTCATCAGGCCCGTCACGATCAGCGTGTCGATACCGGCCGCCTTCAGGCGCGCATCGAGGTCCGTCGTCGGGAACACGCTCACCGACGTCTTCTTCACCACCGCGTGATGCGGCGCCGGCTGCAGGTCCGCGTGAAAGCGGAAGCCGTCGCTGCCGTCGGCGAAGATCGGGCTGTCGGCCGTATCGACGTGCTGGACGTGAAACACCGGAATGCCCGCGCGGTCGGCGAACGCGACCACGCGCTGCGCATTGCCCAGCGCGCGCGGCCCCTCCGGAATCGGCAGGCGGCCGCTGAAGTATTCGTTCTGGAAATCGATCACCAGCAGCGCGGTGCGGGCGGCGGCGATCGACGTCGGCGCGCTCGCGCCCGCCAGGGTACGGATGGTCGGATGTTGCATGGGTCGCTCTCTCGGTTGGCATGTCGAAGGAACGGCGCGCCGGGCCAGCCGGCGCCACCGGACGCGGCCCGGATGCTCCCGGGACGCGAGGCGCCAGTGTCGGGCCGCGCGGCCCGACGCGACAGCGGCGCGCGGGACAACGTCCGACAGGATCGGGCCAACGTGCAAACCCTACGACAGCGCGGCCGTTCGCGCATCCGGCTGCGTGCGGCCGTATGCGACCATCATCGCGAAGCTGAGCAGGAAGCCCGCGCCGCCGATCAGCAGCAGGCCGATCTCGCCGAACACGGGCAGCAGGTTCGTGAGCGCGCCCGTCACGACCCACGCAACCGCCATCACCGAGCCCGCGACGCCGAGCGCCCAGCCTTGCCGGTCCTCGCTGACCGCGTCGGAGAACGCCGTATACATCGTCGTATACGCGACCATGTCGAAGCAGCCGACGACCATCGCGAGCGCCCACAACACCGACTCCTGCGGAAACAGCGCGGACAGGACCTGGCCGATGCCCGCGACGAGCAGGCCCGTCTTCGCGATGTCGACCACGCGCCACACGTGCAGCATCCGCCGCACGACGAACAGCAGGCCGAACACGAAGCAGAGGCCGATCACGCCGCTGAACAGCCCGAGCCGCGCGCTCGTGTAGCCGAATTTCGCCTGCAGCAGCAGCATGATGGTCTGAAGGTAGAGCCCATAGCCGACCTGCATCAGGAAGAACACCACCGACAGGAACGCGACGTTGCGCTGGCGCGCGGCCTCCCCGATGATCCGCAGCGGCAGCAGCGGATCGATGCGCGTGTCGCCGTGCGGTGCCGTCGAGTCGCGATACGACGCCCAGGTCCAGAACGCGCAGACCAGCGACAGCGCGGCGACCAGCACGAACGGCGTGCCGTAGTCGAACAGCGGCGAAATCGCGCGGTCGGACGTGACGCCGCCGAGCACGGGGCCGACGATCACGCCCGCGCTGAACGCGAGCGACATGATGCTCATGTTGTACGCCTTGTTCTCCGGCGTGCTCACGTCGGTGATCGCCGCCTGCGCGATGCCCTGACAGCCGGCCATCAAGCCGGTGAGCCCACGGCCGGCCAGCAGCAGCGTGACGCTCGCATGCCATGCGCCGGCCGCCATCATCGCGTAGCCCGCCGCGAGGCCGAGCACGCAAAGCAGCAGGATCCTGCGGCGGCCGTAGCGATCGGACAGGTCGCCCATCAGCGACGAGCCGAAGAACATGCATAACGGGTAGATCCCGTAACCCAGACCGAGGTAGAAATTGCGTGCGTGCGCGCCGGCGTCGGCCGGCAGGATGCCCGCATGCGGATCGCTGAAGATCGCGGACATCATCGGATAGACGAGCCCGAATCCCATCGCGTCGATCGCGATGGCGAGCAGGCAGGGGCCGAGCAACGTGTAATCGAGCCGGGACATGGCGACCTTCCGGACAGAGTGGATGATCGCCCGAGCGTAACGACCGGTCGGCGGCCGCGGTAGGCCGCCGGCCGCGATGCTGACCATCGGCAGGACCGACACCCTGCATGCCGCCCGCGCCGATGGCTCGCCGGCGCGGGCGCCGGGCCGTGGCCGCTACTTGACGCTCAACGGCTCGCCCTGGAACTGCCGGCGCGCGAGCACGCATGGCGCGCCGTCATGCATGAACACGCTCGCGAGCAGCCCGAACGACGCCGCGAACAACACGTACCACGCAGGTGCGACAGGCGACCCGCTCGCGTGCGTCAGCCACGTGACGATGAACGGCGCGAAGCCGCCGAACACCATCACCGCGACGTTGTAGGCGAGCGCGATGCCGGTCGAGCGCGAACGCGTCGCGAACTGTTCGGCGAGCGTGGTCGGCGCGGGCCCGTAACAGATGCCGATGATCGTGCAGATCACGAGCTGCATCACGAGCAGGCGCCCGATGCCCGGCGCGGCAGCCAGCCACGTGAACAGCGGATACGTGACCGTCAGCAGCGCCAGCGTGCCGGCGATCAGCACGGGCCGCCGGCCGATGCGGTCGGACACGAGCGCCGCGACCGGAATCGTCACCGTCAGCAGCGCAACCGCCGCCATCTGCACCTTGAATACCTGGTCGAGCGGCAGCCCGAAGGTCTTGTGCACGAACGTCGGCATGTTCACGAGCATCACGTAGAACACGGCCGTGCCGGTGATCGTCTGCCCCATCGACACCAGCACGCCGCGCAGGTTGTCGCGCAGCACGCCCGACACGCTCGCCGGCGGCTCGACGGTCGACTTGCTCGCGTCGAGGAACGCCTCGGTCTCCTCCATGTGCCGGCGGATCCACAGGCCGACCGGCCCGATCAGCAGCCCGAGCGCGAACGGCACGCGCCAGCCCCAGCTATGCAGCGCCGCCTCCGACAGCGACTGCGTGGCCCACGCGCCCATCGCGGCGCCCGAGAACACTGCGAGACACTGGCCGATCAGTTGCCACGATCCGTACAGCCCGCGCCGGTTCTCCGGTGCGCTTTCCACGAGGAATGCGGTCGCGCTCGCGTATTCGCCGCCGGTGGCGAACCCTTGCAGCAGCCGCGCGACGACGATCAGGACCGGCGCTGCCGGGCCGATCGCCGCGTACGACGGCGCGAACGTGATCAGCGCGATCGACAGCGTCATCAGGAAGATGATCAGCTGCATCGCAGCCTTGCGGCCCTTGCGATCCGCATAGAGCCCGAGCAGGATGCCGCCCACCGGGCGCATGAAAAAGCCGACGCCGAAGGTCGCGAGCGACATCAGCAGCGATGCGTACTGGCTCTCGGCGGGAAAGAACAGCCGCGCGATGATGCCGGAGAAGAAACCGTAAACGATGAAGTCGTACCACTCGAGGGTGTTGCCGACGACAGCGGCAACCACCTGCCGATGCCGCGAGTTCCGACGTGAGTCGCGCATGCTTTTCTCCTGCAGTCTCATGGCGCCGCGCACATGCGAGCCGCTTTTCACGGCGGGCACGGGCGAATCGGCGGTTCGGATCGCCGGCCGGTGCGAGACAGGCACGCACCATCGAAACCTCTCGGCCGTGCGCACGACCAGCGTGAAACGATCATAGGGATGCCAAAAACCCGCATCAATTAATGCCCGCGGCAGATGATTAGCCGGAGATTAAATGTTGCCCCGCCGGGCTGCGCCACGCAAAAACCCCGGAAATTCGCGCATTGTTGCAGCCCCGGTTCTGCGGCAGAATCGTCGGCTGCCCTTCCCGTCGCTCGCACCATGCGCAACCGCATCAACGAAGAGATCACGTTCCGCAAGCTCGAGGTGCTGCTCGCCTTCATGGAAGCCGGCAGTCTCGCGAAGGCCGCCGAGGCGCTGGGCGTCAGCACGGTCAGCGTGCACCGCGCGCTGCACACGCTCGAGGAAGGGATGCATTGCGCGCTGTTCCGCCACGAGGGGCGGAACCTGATTCCGACCGATGCCGCGCAGGTGCTCGCCGAAGTCGCGGGCGAAGTGCTCAAGACGATGACGGACGGGATCCGCTCGACGCGCGAGGCGGCCGGCTACGGCGCCGGCCAGTTGAAAATCGGTTCGCTCTACTCGCTGACGATCCGCACCGTGCCCGAAGTCGTGATCGCGTTGAAGGCGCGCCGCCCCGAGCTGCAGGCCGAGCTCGTGCTCGGCTCGAACGCCGACCTGCTCGACAAGCTCCGGCAGGGCGCGATCGACGCGACACTGATGGCACTGCCCGAACCGGACGCCGAAATCGAATCGATCGCGCTGTTCGAGGACGAGATGTTCTTCGCCGCGCCGATCGACTCGCCGTACGCGCAGCACGACGCCATCGATCTCGGCAGGTGCCGCGACGCACCGTTCGTGTCGCTGGGCGAAGGCTTCGCGACGCATCACGGCTTCACGGAAGCGTTTCGTTCGGCCGGCGTCACCCCGAACGTCGTGATGCGGGTGGGCGACATCTTTTCGTTGATCAACCTCGTGTCGGGCGGCGTCGGCTGCTCGCTGCTGCCCGGCCGCGTACGCGACCTGTTCGCGCACAAGATCGCGCTCGTGCCGCTTGCGGGGCCCACGATCCGCCAGACGATCGGCCTGAGCTTCCTGCACCGGCGCGAACGCGACCCGAACCTGCTCGCACTCGCGACCGTGTGCCGGCTGACCGTCAAGGGGCCGAACGCGCGGTAACGCGCGGATCGCCGCCCGGCAGCGCTCTCCTCCTCCGTTCCGCTTCGCGCACCTGCATCGTCGCTCCCTGGCGCACGGCCCCTTCACGTCACGACGAACCGCGCGCACTCATCCGTTTGGACGGCACGCCGCGCGCGCTTTGTTGCGATCATGGCCGTCATTCATCGCGCGGCACGCACGCGTGCGTCCACCACGGAGACGTCATGAACGACCCTGTCCTCGGCCCCATCGACCAGATCGGCTACGTGGTCGCCGATCTCGACCGCAGCATCGCGCGCTGGCGCGAACGCCACGGCGTCGGCCCGTGGACCATCTTCCGCAACGTGCGCCTCGACGGCCATCATCTCGGCGAGCCGGCGACGGTCACGATGGACGTCGGGCTCGCGTATCGCGGCGATCTGCAGATCGAACTGATTCACGTGACGAACGACGCGTCGTCCCCGTACCGCGATGTGCATGGGCAGCCGCTCGTCGGGCTGCATCACGTCGCGTGGGTCGTCGACGATCTCGATGCCGCGCTCGCGCAACTCACGGCGCGCGGCCTGCGTGTCGTGTTCGACGCGCGCAACCCGGCCACGCGCGTCGCGTATCTCGACGACGCCGACGATCCCGGCGTACGCGTCGAAGTGATCGAAGGCACCGGCATGCGCGACATGATCGCGCACGGCATCGCCGAAGCCCGTGCATGGGACGGCGCCGATCCGGTTCGCACCATCGACACGGCGGCCGCCTCCGCGTAAGCGGCCCCGCGCGCCCCTCTCACTCACAGGAGCAAGCAGCATGAAACGACTCGAAGGCAAGGTGGCGCTGATCACGGGCGGTGCCCGCGGCCAGGGCGAAGCGGAAGCGCGCCGGTTCGTCGTCGAAGGCGCACGCGTGGTGATCGCCGACGTGCTGGACGACGCCGGCCGGCGCGTCGCGGCCGAACTCGGCGACGCCGCATGTTTCCAGCACCTCGATGTGACCAGCGAAGCCGACTGGCAGGCTGCCGTCGATGCGACGCTCGCGCAGTTCGGCCGGCTCGACATCCTCGTGAACAACGCGGCGATCCTGAAGCTCGTGCCGATCGACGCGTGTTCGCTCGACGACTATCGCAAGGTGATCGACGTGAACCAGGTCGGCTGCTGGCTCGGCATGAAGTCGGCGCTTGGCGCGCTGAAGGCGGCGGGCGGCGGCTCGATCGTCAACGTGTCGTCGACGGCCGGGATGGAAGGCGTCGCGGGCGGCAGCGCGTACGTATCGAGCAAATTCGCGGTGCGCGGGATGACGAAGGCCGCCGCACTCGAATTCGGCCGCTACGGCATTCGCGTGAATTCGGTGCATCCGGGCGGCATCGATACCGTGATGGCGCGCCCGCCCGAGTACGCGGATTTCGATCCGTCGTCGATCTACAGCGGCCTGCCGATCGCGCGCATCGGCAAGCCGGACGAAGTGGCGAGCCTCGTGCTGTTCCTCGCGTCCGACGAATCCGCGTACTGCACCGGGTCGGAATTCATCGTCGATGGCGGGATGCTCGCAGGCAGCGCGTTCCACTGACACGCATCCAGGTCGACGCGCGCCCGCCAATCCGGCGGGCATTTTCGTTTTCGTTTTCGTTTGCGTTTGCGGGCCGCCGAATGGAGCGTACGCCCCCCCCTTCAGGCAATCACACCCCGCAAACGACGATGCCGCCGGCGGCTCTCCCGCGCGGCGGCATCGTCGTTTGTGGAGCGACACACCACGTGCCGCTCAGTACCCCTTCGGCTGGATCGCCGGCGCGCCGCTACCGCTCACCGCCTGCCTGCCGCCGCGCACCAAGCGGCGCCCGTGCGGGCCGTACACGCCCTCCGGTTCCGGATACAGCGTCAGCAGCACGAAATACAGCACCCCGCCCACCGCCAGCGACACCGGCACGCTCAGGTCGAGCCCGCCCGCGAGGTTGCCGAGCGGCCCCACGAACTGGCCCGGCAGGTTCACGAACGACAGCCCGACGAACGCGGCCGGCAGCCACGCCCCCATCGCACGCACGTTCCAGCCGTGCGTGAACCAGTAGTGGCCGCCGCGCAGCCCGCGGTTGAACACCTGCAGGTCGTCTGCGAGATAGTAGCCGCGCCGCGTCACGTAGCCGATCACCATGATCGCCATCCAAGGGCAGCTGAACGTATCGATCAGCGTCGAGAACGTCGCGACGCTTTCGACGAGGTTGAACCAGAAGCGGCCGACGAAGATGAACGCGATCGCGATCGTGCCGATCAGCAGCGTCGCACGCACGCGGTTCAGCAGGCGCGGGAACATGCTCGACACGTCGAGGCCGGTGCCGTACAGCGCGGTCGTGCCGGTCGACATCCCGCCGATGATCGCGATCAGGCACATCGGCAACAGGAACCAGCGCGGCGAGATCGCGAGCAGCCCGCCAACGTAGTCGTTCGACGCGATGAATGCGGGCGCCTTCGTCGCGATGATCGTCGCGGTCGCGAGGCCGAAGAAGAACGGTACGAAGGTCGCGATCTGAGCGGCGAACACGGCGCCCATCACGCGATGCTTCGGCGTGTTCTGCGGGATGTAGCGCGCCCAGTCGCCGAGGGTCGACGCGAACGATACCGGGTTGCTCAGCGCGACCAGCACCGCGCCGACGAACGCGGCCCAGAAGCCCGCGCTGCCCTGCTGCACCGTGCCGGCATAGTTCATGTCGAACAGGCCGGCGAACGCGAACAGGCCCGCGACGAACAGCACGCTCGCGGCCCACACGGCGATCTTGTTGACCCACAGCATGAAGCGGAAGCCGTAGATGCAGACGATCAGCACGAGCACCGCGAACACCATGTACGCCGCGCCGAGCGTGAAGCCGTTGACCGGCACGCCGACCATGTTGTGCGCGCCGCCGACGAGCGCATCGCCCGAGCTCCACACCGCGAGCGAGAAGAACGCGATCGACGTGAGCAGCGCGAGGAACGAGCCGACGATCCGGCCGTGGATGCCGAAATGCGCGCCGGACGACACGGGGTCGCTGGTACCGTTGCGCGGGCCGAACAGACTCATCGGCGCAAGGATGCAGGTGCCGGCGAGCACGCCGAGCACGATCGCGCAGACACCCGCCTTGAACGACAGCCCGACCAGCACGGGAAAGCTGCCGAGCACCGATGTGGAAAATGTATTGCAGCCGCCGAACAGCAACCTGAACAGATCGATCGGCCGCGCATAGCGCGATGCATCGGGAATGCGCTCGAAACCGAACGACTCGACCTGCGTAATCCTGCCTTCACTCATTTGTCTCCAACTCCTCTGGTGCATCTGTACGGCCCGGTGCTGCGGCGATACGACACATCGTCATCGATTCGCGGCCACTCTAAACCGGATCGCGCGGCGCAAATATCACGCATTCGAGACGTTTACGACGAAGGAGAACAATGTTTCCCGGCAGGCCAGCGGCCGGCGCCCGCGCCATCCGTGCGGCGCGGGCGATGCGACGTCAGCGCGCGCCCTCCGCCGCCGGCGCACGGCACGCGATCAGGCCCCGCTGAACGGCCTGGCGCGCCTCGATGCCGGCGAGCCAGCGCTCGACGTGCGGGTAGCCCGCAAGATCGAGATCGAGTTCGGCCGCCGTGCGCAGCCACGGAAACGCGGCGATGTCGGCGATCGAGTACCGCGGCGACGCAAGATACGCCGATTCCGCCAAGCGGCCGTTCACGACCCCATAGAGACGCCGCACCTCGTTCCGGTAGCGCTCGAGCGCTTGCGCATTGACCGTCTTCGATGCATGCAGGAACCACCAGAGCTGGCCGAGCATCGGCCCGATCCCGCCGATCTGGAAGTGCAGCCATTGCTGGACGGCCGTGCGCTCGGCCAGCGTGTCGGGCTGCAGAAAGCCCGTCTTCGCGGCGAGATAGCTCAGGATCGCGCCGGATTCGAACACGGTCAGCCCGGCGTCGTGGTCGACGATGGCCGGGATCTTGCCGTTCGGGTTGATCGCGAGGAAGGCCGGGCTGCGCTGCTCGCCGGCGGACAGGTTCACGTGCACGCAGTCGTATGCCAGCCCAGCCTCTTCCAGGTAAATGGCGATCTTGTGCCCGTTCGGCGTGTCGGCCGTATGGAACGTGAGGGGATGTGTCGAGATCATGTCAGTCCTTGTCTTCCGGTTATAGTTGCAACTACAATCGTTGCAATTGCAATCCTATGCCGGAACCGATGACCCCGGCGACATGCCAGTACTCGAAGGAGGGACATGCAGACTGCGCGATCCGCTCCGCCCGTGCGGACACCCGACACCCGCCGCGCCGCGGCGGCCTGCCTCGAAAGGCTGCTGACGCAGCGGCTCACGCCGCGTGGCCGTGCGGTATCGCCGCTCGGCGCGATGCGCGCGGCCGCCGATTGCCTCGAACGCGATGCGGCGACATCGGAACGCGTATGGATCGTGCGTGCCGATGCGCGGGAGCCGTCTGCAGACGCGGGAGCACATCGCCGCATCAGCGCATGGCCGCTACGGTTTCTCGATACGCGCAAGCGGTTCGAGAAACCACTGCTGTACCTGCTGCATGCGCGCGCGATCGACCGGCTGCGGCTGGCGTCGATCGAAACCATCGATCGCGGGATCTTCGTGAATGATGCCGAAACGGTCGCGTCGTCCTGGCCGAAAGGCGTGACGCCCGACGTCCCGCACTGGCTGGCCGCGAACCCCGCGTGTACGCCGTACGATCCGGCTTCGGGCCACGAGGCGATCGCGATCCTGCGCCACGCGCTGCGCACGCTCTATGTCGCCGGCCAGCCGGGATTCTGCTACCTCGCGAGCCACGACGACTCCGTACCCGACGCGAAGCCGCTGTCGGCCACCGCGGCCCGCGATGCATTCAGCGGCATGGTGCGGGCCGGCCGGCGCGCGGCGGCAGGCGCGGCCGCGCAGATCCGGCTGTGCGGCGCGGGCAGCACGCTCGCACAAGTCATGGAAGCGGCCGATCTGCTGCACGACGAATGGCGCGTCGATTCGACGATCTGGAGCTGCCCGAGCTACACGCAGCTCGCCCGCGACGGTCATGCAGCCGACCGGTGGAACCTGTTGCATCCGGAGGCCGAACCGCAGATCGCGCATGTGCGCCGATGCGTCGGCGACAGCCGCACGCCGGTGCTCGCGGTAACGGGCTACGCGGGGCACGTCGCC
>NZ_JAAGPO010000138.1:0-238 GCF_017104825.1 Burkholderia sp. Ac-20345
AGCATTAAAAAAAAAAAAAAAAAAATAGTACCCCCCCCCCCCCCCCCCCTCTCCAACAGTATCATTGCTCTATATATCTGACCTCCTCCCTGTCACGTCCTATCATCCTTTACTCCTCCACTCCATCATATGCCTCGTCTCTCGCCCCCCCTTGTCAATCCAATACTCACATCTCATATGCCCAGTCTCGTTCACGCTCTCTGCTGCTCACTACTCACCTGCACCCACTCCGCTACCT